>DASRPJ010000225.1:0-9162 GCA_035646435.1 Thermoanaerobaculia bacterium
AGCTCGCCCTTGCCGCGCATGAGCGACGCCTCGACGAACATGATGTCGCCGCCGGCCGGCGTGTAGTACATGCCGGTCGCGATGCCGACCTGGTCCTCCCGCGCCATCTTCTCGGGATGGACGCGCGGGCGGCCGAGCAGCCCCCGGACGTCTTCGGCGCGGACCGTCTCCGTCTCGACTTCGCGGGCGGCGACCCGCCGCGCGACCTTGCGGGCGAGCTTCCCGAGCTCGCGCTCGAGCTGCCGCACGCCCGACTCGCGGGTGTAGCTCGCGATGACCTCGAGAATGGCGCCGTCCTCGAAGGCGAGCTGCTCCGCCGAGAGCCCGTTCTCCTCGAGCTGCCGTCGCACGAGGTAGCTCTTCGCGATCCGGAGCTTCTCCTCCTCGGTGTATCCCGCGAACGTGACCGTCTCCATCCGGTCGAGGAGCGGCCCCGGGATGTTCTGGATGAAGTTCGCCGTGGCGATGAAGAGGACCTCGGAGAGGTCGAACGGAACCGCCATGTAGTGGTCCGTGAAGCTGTCGTTCTGCGCCGGGTCGAGCACTTCGAGGAGCGCGGACGCGGGGTCGCCCTGGTAGGAGACGCCGAGCTTGTCCACCTCGTCGAGGAGGAACACGGGGTTCTTCGTGCCGGCCTGCTTCATCCCCTGGATGATGCGGCCGGGCATCGCGCCGATGTAGGTGCGGCGATGGCCGCGGATGTCCGCCTCGTCCCGCGCCCCGCCGAGCGAGATTCGCACGTACTTGCGACCCATCGCGCGCGCGATCGACTTCGCGATGGAGGTCTTTCCGACGCCCGGAGGTCCGGCGAAGAGGAGGATCCTTCCGCGCGCGCGCGCGGACTTGCGCAGCGCGTCCTTCGGGGCTCCCGGTTCCGGCGAGGGCTCCGCCTCCGCGGCCGCTTCGGTCTCGCTCGCCTTCTCGGTCGCCTGCGCGAGCTGGCGGACGGCGAGGAACTCGAGGATCCGGTCCTTCACGTCCTTCAGCCCGTAGTGGTCTTCGTCCAGCACCCGCGCGGCCTCCTGGACGTCGAGGTGCTCAACGCTCCGCGCGTTCCACGGGAGCTCCGCGATCGTCTCGAGGTAGGTGCGGATGACCTGCGACTCCATGGACTCGCGGCCGATGCGCGTCAGGCGCGCCCACTCGCGGTCGACCTCCTTGCGCGCTTCCTCCGAAAGGTCGAGCGCGTCCAGCTTCGCGCGCAACTCCTTCAGCGACTCGTCGTCGGCGCCTTCGCCCTCGCCGAGCTCCCTCTGGATCGCCTTCATCTGCTCGCGCAGGTACATCTCGCGCTGCCGTCCGCCGAGCTCCTCCTTGACCTTTTCCTGGATGTCCTCCTGGGCGGAGAGGACGTCGATCTGCCGCTGGACGTGCACGAGGACGCGGCGCAACCGGTCCTCTACGGACAGCGTCTCGAGCAGCGCCTGCCGCTCGGCCGCCGGGATGTCGATGTACCCCGCGACGAGATCGGCGAGCCGGCCGGGCTCGTCCACCTCGGCGAGGATCTGGTTGACGGCCTCTTCGGGCAGGCCCATCTTCTTGCCGAGCTCCGCCGCGCGCTCGCGCGCCTCCCGATGGAGGGCGAGGAACGCCGCGTCGCGCGAGTCGAGAGGGATCATCTCGCTCGCTTCCTGGACCGTCGCCTCGAGGTACCCCTTCCGGGAAACGTAGCGCAGCGCGATCCCGCGCGACTCTCCCTGCAGCAGGAGACGGATTCCGCCGAGGCCGCGCTGAACGGACCCGATCGTGGCGATTGTCCCGATCGTGTAGAGCTTCTCCGGGGCGACCTCGTCGCCGTCCTGCCGCTGGGAGACCGCGAAGACTCTCTTGTCGGCGCTGTTCACCGCGGCGTCGATCGCCTTCAGGGTCGCGGGGCGTCCGGCGTTGATCGGAAGCCCGACGCCCGGGAAGAGGACCGAGTTGCGCATCGGGACGACCGGAAGATTGTGCGTTTCGGACATTCGAAAACTCCCTTCAAACGATGGCACCCTCGCCCACGGGACGAGCCCAGCGCAAAATACGGGCCGAAGCGCTCTCGGGGTTCTGCGGCACCGGGGAAACTGTCCGGCGCCGGCGGGCTCGGGAAAAGATCGAGACATTCAAAACGGGAATCCAGCGGATCGAATTCCACTGCGTGGGCGTCCGTTGCCCCGGGGCCCGGCGGCCCCGCCCTCGTCGGAGATAATCTCGCCGCGACTCACAGGGAGGTGAACGTTGAGAAGAGAGACGCCCCGCCTGTTCCGGGTTCGGCTTCTCGCCGTCTTTTCGGTCGGATTCCTGGCGGCCGCGGCGGCCCGCGGGGAGGAGCAGAGCCCGATCGATTTGCGGAGGCAAGACGCGGTCCTCGTCCATGCCAACGAGCTCGCCCGGCTCCACTTCGACTACGCCTCCCGGGCCACGCTGGAAGTGGTCGACACCGGTTCGCCGGACGAGGAAGCAACCGTTCGGGCGAACGTCCCGGCGGGAGCCGGCCGGCTCACGGTCGGGGGCGTGACGTACGACCTTCGGCAGTTCCACTGGCACACCCCCTCCGAGCACCGGATCGAAGGCGAGACGTTTCCGATGGAGATGCACCTGGTCCACGAGGGCCCCGGCGGTTCGTTGCTCGTCGTCGGGATCTTCCTCCGGGAAGGTCACCGTCACGGCGAGCTCGAGAAGATCTTCGCCGACCTGCCGGAAGAGGGAGACCCGACTTCGGTCCCCGGCTTCAAGCTCTCGAGGCTGCTGCCCGGCGACCGCAGGTCGATTCGGTACCGTGGCTCTCTGACGACGCCTCCCTTCACGGAAGGCGTGCAATGGGTCGTGCTCGTGGATCCTCTGGAAGTGCCTGGCGAAATGATCGCGGCGTTTGAGGCGCTCTTCCCCGAGGGGAACAGCCGCGAGCCGCAACCCTTGAACGGCCGCACCGTGCGGACCGACGCGAAGTGGAAGAGCGTCGGGAAAGCGGCGGCGCTGGACGGCTCGAATTGCTGGAAGTCAGGAATCGCCGCCGGCTCTACCGGCACCGCTTCGAGCCCTTAGCCCGCGGCCGGCGGGCGGCACGGGGAAAGTCCGACGCCTTCGCGTGGCGCGTGCGGCCCAGGTCCGGCTTCTTCCCGGTGACCATTCCCTTGAGGACCTCGAAGAGGACCACCGGCTGCGGCTTCTTGATGTCGAGAAAAGTCGCCTCGCGCGCTTTGACCTTGATGAGGATCATCCGCGGATCGTCGGGACCGCCGTCCTTCTTCCCGCCCTCGTCCCCGAACCAGGCGCGCCAGTCCGGCGCGTAGAGCTCGCGGATCTTGCGACGGTTCGTCGAAGTCTCCGCGACGCCGGAGACCGAGATCCACTCGCGGGTCCGGTCGCGGTAATAGGAGAGGTTGACGTGCGGATCGTGCGCGATCTCGTCGAGCTTGTCGGCGCCCTTGTACGTGACGAACCAGAAATCCGCGCCGGCCGAGCGCTTCTGGGTCGCCATGGGACGGGAGACCAGATGGCCGTCGCGACGGCGCGTGGTGAACATCGCGGTCTCGATTCCCTCGACGAGATCGTAGAGCTCGCGGATCTTTCGGGACGCCATGCAATCTCCTTTCGTTTCGCACCGCGCGGAGGAGCAAAACGTGCGCCACGGGGGAGCGCGGTCGTTGTCCCTTTCAGGGCGCCGGCGGAGGTTCTTCGAGGAAGGGCCCGAGCCGCTCTCGGATTTCGGGAGGAACGGGAACGGGCGCGAAGTCCCTCTGCCGGACGCAAACGAGAACGTACCGGCCGCTCGCGACCGGCTTCGAAGGCTTCTCGCGCCGGCGCACCTCGAAGTCGAGGTGGATCGACGTTCGCCCGATCCGGCTGAAGTACGCCTCGACGACCAGGAGCTCGTCGAGCTTCACCGGCTGGAAGAACTCGCACTCGACGCGCCGGCGAGGCAGCCAGATGCCGAGGGACTCGTAGAGGAACTTGTAGTTGAGCCCGGCCGACCGGAGGAGCTCCGCCTCCGCGAGCGCGAAGAACCGCAGGTACGCCTGGTAGTTGATGATCCCGGCGGCGTCGATGTCCTCCCAGCGGACGTACTCCTCGATCGAGTAACGGCTCAAGCGCGTTCCTGCTCTCCGCTACTTCCAGTCCGCGAGGATCTTCCCGTCTCGGCCGACGAGCCAGTAGACCTGCTTGTCGTGCGAGACGAGGAATCCCTGGCCCGTATCCTTGTGGAACTCGTTCACTTCTTTTCCGAGGCTCGTCGTCCAGATCGGTGTACCGTCGCTCGGCCGAAGAAGGTGGAGCATGCCGTCGTCGGACCCGATCAGGACCCCAGCGTCGGTCCCCAGAACGAAGTTCACTTCCTTCTTCAACTTCTTTTCCCAGACCACCTTTCCGGATTCGAGTTCGATCGCGGCAACGACTCTGTCATTGCCGCTTCCGTTTGCGTGGTTCCACTTGATGTAGTGAACGACGGCTCCGGCCGGAACTGAGGAAGAGAAGATCACGGCGAGAAGAAGAAGACGGCAGATCATCGTGAGACTCCTTTTCGGACGTGGGTCCCAGATCGTGAGGTAACCCTACTCCTCCCTCGAGATCCGTTGGCGGAACCAGATTGAGAGCGCCTCGGCGTCGATCTCGCCGCGAGCGACGGTCAGTGTGAGCTCCTCGAGCTCCTTCGGGAGCACATCGAGTCGCTGCCCGTTTATCAGGAGAAAAAGGACCGCCGCGTGTGCCCCGACACGTTTGTTTCCGTCCACGTACGGATGGTTCATGACGAGCGAGTGCATGAGCGCTCCGACCTTCGAGGCAACGTCGGGATAAAGGTCTTCCCCACCGAAAGTCATCGTCGGCCGCGCAACCGCGGACTCGAGCGCCCCGCGATCCCGCAATCCGGGGCTTCCTCCATAGTGCCGGAGCTGGATGGAGTGGAGCTCCTCGACCTGCTCGATCGACAGATAAACTGTCAATCTACTTGGCGAGTTCCCGAAATGCCTCGTCGTAGGTCCGGCGCACCTTCTCTGCGAGGGAACGGAAGCGCCTGGTCACCTTCCCGTCGTCGAGATACTTGATACCGGGACGGATCGTGACCGCGCCGTTCTGAGGGTGAACCGAGACCTCAACCGTCTGTCCCTTCTTGAGCTTGAACTCCTTGACCACCTCCGACGGGAGGGTGACCGCGAGGGAGCTGCCGATCTGGACGATCTTTCTTTCCATAATGATTAAATACTAATGCTGAGTGGCGCATAAGTCCACTCGGTCTGAAAGGCCGGGCTACGCCACCGCCGCCGGCCGGCACTCGCCGCAGGGCTTGTAGCCCGCGGCTTCCGCCTCGCGGGAGGAAGCGAAGCGCACCTGGTTGTCCCGGATGAGCGACTGGAGGCCGCCGCACGTGGGGAAGCAGTAATAGCGTCCCTCCCTGTTGCCGAGGTACCGCACGCCCGCCGCCGCGAGCTTCTCGAGCGTCCGGGGGTCGGCGCCCTCCGCCGCGAGCAGCGTGCGCTTGTTCCGCGGGCCGCCGAGCGAATAGTTGCCGATGTGACCGTCGCTGCGGACGACCCGGTGGCAGGGGATCAGGAGCGGAACGGGGTTCTTCGCGAGGGCGGATCCCGCGGCGCGCACCGCGTCGGGGTGACCGATCTCGCGCGCAATCCAGCTGTACGGACGCACCTCGCCGGGCGGGATCTCGAGGGCCTTCAGGAGTACGGCGCGCTCGAACTCGGAGACCCCGCGGAGGTCGAAGCGCACGTTCGTGTCGCGCCCGCGCACCCGCCCGGCGACGAGCGACCTCACGTTCGCCGGCGGCGCGTCCGCGCTCGGCCCGATCGGCCGGCCGTACCGGTTCCGGAATGCCCTCTCAAAATCGGAGGCGGACCGCGCGCGCGAGACGAGGGAGATTCCCGCCCGGCTGTGAGCGACGAAGATCCGTCCGACCGGAGAGTCGATCTCCCAGTAGCTGTCCGCGAGGCCGACGCGTGCGAGGACCGCGGGCAGGAGGGAGCGCGGCGCGCGTTCGCCCGCGAGGCTCCGAAGCGCCCGGCCGATCCGGAGGGTCTCGTTCACCGTCATTGCGACATCCTTCTTCTTCGTCATGATCTGTTCCTCTTCGTCCTGCGGGAGTCCGAGATCGCCCCGCGCAACAGGTTGACCGCGCGGTGGACGTTCGACTTCGCCGTTCCAACCGGCTGCTCCAGGACTTCGGCCACTTCCTCGAGCTTCAACCCCTCGACGTACCGGAGGATGATCGCGGCGCGGTATCTCTCCGGCAGGCCCGCGACGAGCGCGGCGATGCCGGCGCGGCTCTCCTTCTCCTCGAGGCGCGAGTCCGGCCGCTCGCGCGGATCGTCCGCCGCCTCCCAAGCGCGGCGCGCCTCCTCGCCGTCGCCGCCGCGGGCGTCGAGTGAGACGACGCGCATTTTCCTTACCCGGAATCGGTTGCGCGCGACGTTCAGGGCGATGCGGTAGAGCCACGCCTGGAGCGCGATCGTCCGGATCCGCTCCGCCGGATAGGCGCGGAGCGCCCGGTAGGCGCGAACGAATGCATCCTGCGCGATCTCCTCGGCGTCCTCGCGGTTGCCCGAGAGGCGGTGCGCGAAAGAGAAGATCCGGTCCTGAAACACCCGCACCAGCCGCTCGAACGTCCCGTCGAGATCGAGAGCGAGGTCGTTCGTCAGGGCGTCCGGCTGCGGCATGCCCGCGGCTCCTTCGCCCGGTCCGGCCGGCGAAACCACCAGCCGCAGCCCGGGCTTTCGGTCAGGTCGGGTCGGGGACCCTTCGGTTACGCACGTCGTGCTCATCTTGTCCTCTCACCCGGTAGAACACGGGGGGGACGCGGAAGGTTGCAGTCACGCCGGTTTCAGGCGGGAACGAACCGCAGCCTCCGCTCGATCGCGCCGGCGATCCCGGACGCGTGGTGGCGGCTGTTCTCGATGAAGATTCGGCCGATCTCGACCCCTCCGAGCATCGCCCCCGCCAGGTACAGGTTCGGGACGTTCGATTCGAGAGTCTGCGGGTCGTGCGCGGGGACGCGCTGTGGACCCTCCAGCGCAACTCCGCAACGCTCGAGGAGGGCGAAGTCCGGCTCGTAGCCGATCAGGGGGAAGACCGCTTCCGCGCGGACCCCTTCGGATCCGGCAGGGGACTCGACGCGCACGAGTGACGGCGTTACCTCGAGGATGCGGGCCCGGAAAATCGCGCGGATGGCCCCGGAGGCGATGCGGTTCTCGAGGTCCGGTTTGATCCAGTACTTCACGCGCTCCGAGATCGCCGTCCCCCGGACGAGGAGCGTCACGCGCGCGCCGTGGCGGTACAGGTCGAGGGCCGCTTCGGACGCGGAGTTCTTCCCGCCGATGACGACGACGTCGCGGTCGTGGAACGGGTATCCGGACACGAAGCGCCGGTGCACGTGGGGGAGGTCCTCGCCCGGCACGCCGAGCCTCTTCGGGGTGCCGAAGAAGCCGGTGGCGAGAACGGCGGCCGGCGCGGCCACTCGCTTCGTGCCCGCCCGATCCTTCACCTCCACTTCGAGCCCGCCGGCCGGGATCGGCGTCATCGAGACGACCTCGGTCTCGGGCACGACGCGCACCCGGAATCTCTCGGCGACGCCGCGGTAGTACGCGAGCGTCTCCAGCCGGGTCGGATGCGCGTCCGGGACGGCGAACGGAACGCCGGCGATGTCGAGGAGATCGCGCGTCGAGTACCACCGCATCTCCTCGGGGAAGTCGTAGATCGACTGGAGGATGTGTCCGCGCTCGTAGCACACCGCCGCGATGCCGCGATTCTGAAGCTCGATCGCGCAGGCGATTCCCGTCGGGCCCGCCCCGACGATCGCGACCGGTTCCATGCCCCGATTCTAAGTAATCGGGGCGGATTTATTTTTCCGACCCTGTAGAAAGAGGACCCGCTTCTACAACCCGTCGATCCGGACCCCTCCGCCACTCGTGTGCATCCGGAGGAGCTCGCCGCCGCTCCCGAGCGTTCCCTGGAGCCGGCGGCGGGAGTTCACGCCTTTGACCGTCAGCGGCAGGTCCGCCCGGACCGAGCTGCCCGACGCGTCGATGCGGAGTCCGATCGCCGGGTCGAGAGAGACCTCGATGCCTCCTCCGGACGTCTCGAGGCTTCCGCCCCGATCGTTGCCGCGCGCGAACGTCGCGGTGATCCCGCCGCCGGACGTGTTCGCCACGACGCGGCCTCCCGCCTCGCGGAGGTGGATTCCGCCGCCCGAGCTGTGGGCGCGGATGTCGCCGGTCACCCGGTCGAGCCGGACTGATCCGCCGCTCGTGTCGGCTTCGATCGAGCCGTCGATCCCGGTTCCCTCGATCCCGCCGCCGGACGTCTCCACGTTCACGCGGCCGCGGATCCTCTCGAGATCGATCCCGCCGCCCGACGTGTGGGCGTTCAGGTCGCCGACGAGGTCGCGGACGGCGATTCCCCCTCCCGACGTCGCGAGCCGCGCCTCCGACCGCATGCCCCCGATCCGGATGGCCCCGCCCGACGTGTCGATGTCGAGCAGCGTTCGAGCCGGCACGCGGATCTCGTAGTGGACGGACGCGTTGTGGCCGCCGAACCAGCGAAAAGCGTGGCGGTCTTTCCGGCGCGCGGTGACGGTCACCGATCCCGGGTTCTCCTGAAACGAGAACCGGAGGAGATCGTCCAGATCGCGTCGCTTCGACGTGATCACCAGGTGGGCGCCGGGGGACTCCGTCCCCGTCACCGTGACGCTGCCGAGGTCGGTGTCGAGCGCGAACCGCCCACCCGGGTCGAGCTTCAGGGTCCTTTCCATCCGGGTATCGGCCCGGAGGTCGAGCGCCGGTACGAGGAGGACGGCGAAGGCGAACGCGAGGGAAAAACGGCGGGCGACGTGGGTCGTCATGGAAGGCCTCCATCCGCGGCGAGAAGTCCGCCGCCTGTCTGTCCTAACGCAGGAAGGCGGTGAAGGTTCTTCACGAGAAGGCGAATGAGCACTGCCTACGTCGGCACGTCGGCGCCCTTCGGCTGCTTCTTCGCGCCCTTTTCGGGGGGGACGGCGTGCTTCTCGAGCCGGCGGGAGTAAGCCCGGGTGAACTCCGCCCCGAAGAGCAGGATCATCGAGACGTAGTACACCCACAAGAGGAGGACGATCACCGACCCGGCGGCGCCGTAGGCGGACCCTACGGCGGCGCGGCCGAGGTAGAGGCCGATCGCCCACTTGCCGATGACGAAGAGGAGCGCGGT
>DASRPJ010000226.1:0-2185 GCA_035646435.1 Thermoanaerobaculia bacterium
GCGGCTCGAGGACGAGCGGCTCGCGGTCTTCGGCTCGCGGAGCGCGCTCGCGTCCCGCCCGCGCGGGCCGCTCCCGTCCGACGAGGACGACTCCCGGACCCAGTACGTGCGGGACCGCGACCGGATCATCCACTCGCGCGCTTTCCGGCGCCTGAAGCACAAGACCCAGGTCTTCATCCCGTTCGAAGGGGACCACTTCCGGACCCGCCTCACGCACACGATCGAGGTCTCGCAGATCGCGCGCAGCGTCGCGCGGGCGCTCGGCCTGAACGAGGACCTGACGGAGGCGATCGCCCTCGGCCACGACCTCGGCCACACGCCGTTCGGCCACTCCGGCGAGAGCGTGCTCGATCAGCTCCTCCGCGCGAGCCATCCCGACGCGGGCGGCTTCAAGCACAACTATCAGTCGGTGCGCGTCGTCGACCGCCTCGAGCGGCGCTACGACGAGCCCGGGCTGAACCTGACCGACGACGTGCGGGAGGGGATCTTCAAGCACACCCTCTGGCGGCGGGACTTCCCCTTTCCGCTCGACTTCGCCGAGGGGCTGCGCTTCGAGTCCGGCGGCACCCTCGAGGCGCAGGTCGTCAACTGGTCCGACGAGATCGCCCAGCAGACGCACGACCTCGAGGACGGGATCGAGCTCGCCGGCGAGGACGCGATCGAAGGGCTCGCCGTGTCCCGTGTCGCCCGGGCCGCCCGTGGCGGGGGACGCAACCCCGCCGTGCGGCGCGCTTCGCTCATCCGCGGCATGATCGCGACGCTCATCACCGACCTGATCCAGGCCTCGCGGACCCGGATCGAAAGCTGGGTCGAGTCGAAGGGCATCTCGACGGCGGCCGAATTCGAGGGATGGCGGAAGAGGCTGCCCGGAGACCTCGTTGGCTTTTCCGACGAAGGCCGCGGGCTCTACCGGGAGCTGCGCGAGTTCGTGTATCGCCACGTCATCCACTCTTTTCCCGTGTCGCGGCACGACGGGCGCGCCCGGCGAGTCGTCACCGGCCTGTTCCACGCGTACAGCGAGAACCCGCGGCTCCTGCCGGACTCCGTTCTCGAAGCGGTTGCCGGCGAATTGGGCGTCCGTTTCCTCCGCGAGGTCTCGCTCTCCGAGGTCCGGTCCGAGGTTTCCCTCAGCTACCGCACCCGACCCGAGTTCTACCGGTCGATCGCGGACCACATCGCGGGAATGACCGACAGCTATTGCATCGCGGAGTATCGCGAGGTCGTCACCGGATAGGGGATCAGATTCTGCCCCTCCGTCGAGACATCCCAGCATCGCCTGTCGGCACACGCAGGAAATAGAGGTGGGGGACCCGACCTCTCTCGGCTTCGCGACAACTGGAGTCAGAGGTCCGAGCGATGCCGACCGTCCTCAGGAGCAGTCCTTACCGAATATACTTTTACAGTCATGATTCCGGCGAGCCACCTCACGTACACGTCGATCGGGAGGATCGCTCGGCGAAGTTCTGGCTCGACCCGATCTCGCCGGCTCGGAATCTCGGCTTCTCGAGCCGGGAACTTCGCGCAATTCGACGGTTGATTGCCGACAATCGACATCGGCTACTAACGAGCTGGCATGAATACTTCCGTCTTTGATTCCGGTCAGCGGATCCGCGACGTCCGATTTTCAGCCGACCACCTGGTCGTGGATCTGGCGGACGGTCGAACGATCGCAGTGCCCATCGCCTGGTACCCGCGGTTGATGCGCGCGACGCCGGAGCAGAGGGCGAACTGGCGGATCTCGGGTGGTGGATACGGAATCCACTGGCCGGAAATCGACGAGGATCTGAGCTCCGACGGCCTGCTTCGGGGGATTCCGGCGCCGCGGATCGGGGTCTCGTCGACCTAGCTCGACGCTCAAGTGATGAATCGGACCATTTCGACCCCCGCCGCCGCCGCCTTCCTCGACCGGGACCTCGACGCCGTCGATCCGGACGTCGCCGGCTGGATCCGTGACGAAGAGCGGCGGCAGAACGAAGGGCTCGAGCTGATCGCCTCCGAGAACTTCGTCTCGCGGGCGGTTCGCGAGGCGCAGGGCTCCGTCCTCACGAACAAGTACGCGGAGGGTTATCCCGGCCGCCGCTACTACGGCGGGTGCGAGTTCGTCGACAAGATCGAGGCGACGGCGATCGAGCGGGTGAAGAAGCTCTTCGGCGCGGAGCACGCGAACGTCCAGCCGCACTCGGGC
>DASRPJ010000227.1:0-8172 GCA_035646435.1 Thermoanaerobaculia bacterium
TACGCGCCGCCGGGCTGGGAGACGCTCGCGAAAGGCCTCGGCGGGGTCTGGCCGGAGGCCGTGCTCGTCGAGGCGGGACTGCTGCAGGCACGCTCGGAGGGTCGGGGGTCCTACGACCGATTCCGGAACCGGCTCCTCTTCACGATCCGCGACGAGCGGGGCCGTCCGGTCGGTTTCAGCGGCCGGGCCCTCTCGCCCGACGACGACCCGAAGTACCTGAACTCTCCGGAGTCGCCGGTCTTCCTCAAGAAGAGGCTCCTCTACGCCTTCACCGACGCGCGCGACGCGATCCGCCGCGGCGAGAGAGCCGTGCTCGCCGAAGGCTGCTTCGACCACCTCGCGCTGTTCCTCGCGGGCGTCGAGGAAACCGTCGCGTCGATGGGGACCGCGCTGACTCCCGAGCAGTCGGCGAAGCTGAAGCGTCTCGCGCCGAAGGTCGTCGTCTGTTACGACGGCGACGCGGCGGGACGCTCGGCGGCTCGGGGGGCGATCGGACTTCTGCTCGCCCAGGGGCTCCAGGTCGGCGTCGCCCGGCTGCCCGACGGCGAAGACCCGGACGACGTCCGGCGACGGGAAGGTCCCGAAGCGCTCGCCGCGCGCATCGACCAGGCGCCGGACTACCTCGCCTGGCTTCTCGAGGCGGTCGAGCCCTCGGCGGCCGGACTCTCGCCCGAGGAAAAAAAAGATAGGATTCGCGTGATCCTGGAAATCCTTTCCGCCATTCCCGACCGAATCCTCCGGTACGAGGAGTACCGCCGTCTCTCGGTCGCCGTTGGCGTTCCCGTGGAGGTGCTGTGGGCGGGTCAGAGCCAGTCGGGCGGCGCCCCGGCAACGCAACCCGGCCGAAGCGCCCGGACCGGTTCCGGGCCGGCCGGCGAGCCCCGGGAGGGCCGGCCGGAGGCCGGAAGGGCCCCGGGAACGGAGGGGAATGGGTCGGTGTTATCGGATGGGGAGATTCCCGCAGCCGAACGGAGGCTTCTCCAGTGGATGATCCGGGGCAGCGAGCACATCTCTCTGATACGGAGTAACTTACGATCGGAACATCTCACGCATCCGGGCGTTCGCGGGCTCCTGGAGACGTTTGGGAAGGCGGAGGAACCCTCGGGAACTGTTGATTTTCACCGGCATCTGGCTCACCTTAGGGAACCCGGCGACGTCAACCTGGTATCCCGCCTCGCCCTCGAGGAGGGCCCCGACCCGACGGAAGAGGAAATCCTGAGGCTATTGAAGCAACTGGAGAAGAAGTATCTGAAGAGGGAGCACGGGGTTCTCGTGGACGCGATCCGGAAGGCCGAACAGGCCGCGCAAACAGAGGAGGTCTCCCGGCTCATGGAACGCGCCAAACAGATCGGAAAACGAATCGTGGAGCTGGGCCGATGAAGGGCCCCGGCCGAAAGGAACGCGACTTGGTGATCGAGGAAAAGTACCCGGAGTGCCAGCTGCTCTTCCGGGCGGGTAAAGAGAAGGGCTATCTGCTCTACGAGGAGATCCAGACGATCGCCTCGGACGAGCTCGTCGGGAGCCCGCGCGATTTCGAGCAGGTGTACGAGCGCCTGTTCGAGATGTCGATCGAGATCGTGACGGATCCCGACCGCGCCGCGAGGAAGCGCGCCGCCCTCGACGCCGAGACGGCGGAAGAGGCCCGCGAGGCGGTCGAGAAGACGAACGACCCCGTGCGCATGTACCTGCGCGAGATGGGCACGGTCAAGCTCCTCGACCGCGAGGGCGAAGTCCGTATCGCCAAGCGGATCGAGCAGGGCGAAGCGAAGATCTACCAGGCGCTCGCGAACAACCCGATCGTGCTCGAGGAGATCCTGAAGCTCCTCGAGAACGCGGGACGCGACTCGCGCATGGTCAACGAGCTCGTCAACCTGTCGGAGGACGCCGACGACCTCGACGACCGCGCCGCGCAGCGGGTCGAGCTCGTCCTCGGCTCGTTCAAGAAGATCGCCGCGCTCGACAAAGACATCAAGCGGATGAAGTTCAAGTCGCGCACGATCAAGAAGGGCACGAAGTCGCTCGCCCGGATCGAAGCGTCGATCGACAAGAAGATCGCCGACATGGCGAAGCTGATCCGCGCGGCGGACTTCACGCCCGCGGTGCTGAACCGCGCCATCGGGATCCTGAAGGACATCGACCGGCAGATGCTCGTGCCCGAGTCGACGATCCGGCAGGACACGACGACGCTCAAGAAAGAGAAGAACGCGACGCGCCTCGACTTCTACAAGCGGCGCATCGCGAAGTACCGCAAGACGCTCCGCGAGCTCGAGCAGAAGTTCGGCGTCTCGCACGAGGACGTCAAGAAGACGCTCCGGATGGTGCGCGAGGGGGAGGACGAGGCCGACCAGGCCAAGCACGAGCTCATCGTCGCGAACCTGCGGCTCGTCGTCTCGATCGCGAAGAAGTACACGAACCGCGGGCTGCAGTTCCTCGACCTGATCCAGGAGGGGAACATCGGGCTGATGAAGGCGGTCGAGAAGTTCGAGCACCGCCGCGGGTACAAGTTCTCGACGTACGCGACGTGGTGGATCCGGCAGGCGATCACTCGCGCGATCGCGGACCAGGCCCGCACGATCCGCATCCCCGTCCACATGATCGAGACGATCAACAAGCTCACGCGGACGTCGCGCTCGCTCGTCCAGGAGCTCGGCCGCGAGCCGAACGCGGAAGAGATCGCGAAGCGCATGGACATGCCGGTCTCCAAGGTGCGCAAGATCATGAAGATCGCGCAGGAGCCGATCTCGCTCGAGACCCCGATCGGCGAGGAGGAGGATTCGCATCTGGGCGACTTCATCGAGGATCGCCAGGTCCTCTCGCCGATCGACGCGGTCCTGGTTTCCAACCTCCAGGACCAGACGAGGCGGGTCCTGAAGACGCTCACCCCCCGCGAAGAGCAGGTACTGAAGATGCGGTTCGGCGTCGGGGACGGCTCCGAGCACACCCTGGAGGAGGTCGGGCGGTCGTTCAACGTGACGCGGGAACGGATCCGCCAGATCGAATCGAAGGCGCTGCGCAAGCTCCGGCACCCCTCGCGGGCCAAGAAGCTGAAGCCTTTTCTCGAGACGATCCGATAAGACGGCCCTTCAGCTGCTATATATTCGCCCGGCGATCGGGCGCCGGGGTCCATAGCTCAGCGGTCCAGAGCCACCGGCTCATAACCGGTCAGACCTCGGTTCGAATCCGAGTGGACCCACCAGTCGGGTCGAGGAGAGGGTAGAGGAGCTTTGAGGCGAGGGAGTCGAGATCGAAACGAAGCGAAAAGGCCGTCTGTGAAAGGGTGTTCCCCGACCGGGACACCCTTTTTGATGTCTGCGGGAATCCGGGGACAGATTGAAATCTGTCCCCAACCCCGGCAGGGGCTCCCGTGAACACTCCCCTCGACCAGCTCTACCGCCTCCAGGACCGCATCCGCTTCGTCCAATCCCGCCAGAAAGAGCGCGACACCATCCCGGCCGAGCTCACCGAGGTCGATCGGGAGTACCGCGAGAAGGTCGACACCGTCGCGGGCCTGAAGAGACGGGCCGGCGAGGCGGAAGTCGAACGCCGGCGGGCGAACGCCGAGCTGTCCGAGCACCGGGACAAGCTGCGCAAGTACCAGGCGCAGCTGCGTGGAGTCCAGAACCAGCGCGAGTACGGGGCGGTGTTGAACGAGATCGACGCCGTCGAGAAGCTCGTCCGCTCCGCGGAGAACAGGATCCTCGAGCTCGAAGAAGAGATCCAGACCGTTGCGAAGGACCTCGCCGGTCGCGAGGAGCTCCTGCCGCTCGAGACCGAGCAGCACGAGGAGCGGTTGAAGGACTGGCGGGTCACGCAGCGGGAGATCAACGAGGAGCTGGCGGCGGCGGAGGCGGAGATCGCGAAGCTCGAGGCCTCCATGCACCCGCGCGACCGCGCCGAGTTCCACCGGCTGATGGAGAAAAAAGGGGGGCTCGCGATCGTGCTCGTCGCCGGGAACTCCTGCTCCGCGTGCCACGTCAAGATCCGGCCCGCGGCGCTCCAGTCGCTCAAGGTGGGCCGCGAGATCATCTACTGCGACAGCTGCAAGAGGATCCTGTACTACGACATGCAGCGCTCGTGAAGGTGTTCTCAGCTCTCCGCTGAGATCGGATCCATGCGCTTCCGCGCATCCATCGACGGTGCCGCGCGCGGAAACCCCGGTCCGGCCGGCGCGGGGGTGTACGTGGAGGCGGAGCGCGACCGGCCCGTCCTCGAGTTCTACGAGCCGCTCGGAAAGACGACGAACAACGTCGCGGAATACCGCGCCCTGCTCCTCGCCCTCGAGCGCGCGGAGGAGGCCGGCGCGGACGAGGTCGAGATCCGCTCTGACAGCAACCTCCTCGTCGAGCAGATGCGCGGCAACTTCAAGATGCGTGCGGAGCACCTGAAGCCCCTGCTCTCCGAAGCCGTGATCCGCGCCAAGCGGTTCCGCAGCTTCACGATCACGCACATCCCCCGGGAGAACAACACGCGCGCCGACCGCCTCGCCAACCTCGGCGCGGACGCGAGCGAGAGGTCTGCCCGCTTTTGACCGGTCCGCCGACCGCCGAGGAGCTCGGCCGCCGGCGCCACGAGGTTCTCTCGCGGATCGGAGCGGCAGCCGGACGCGCGCGCCGGGCCGCGGCCGACGTCACCCTTCTCGCCGTCACCAAGGGGCACCCCGAGTCGCTCGTCCGGAGCGCCGCCCGGGCGGGCTTGCGCCTCTTCGGCGAGAACCGGGTCGCCGAGGGAGCCGGGAAGATCGAGGCCGTCCGGGCCGAGTTTCCCGGCCTCGTCTGGAGGCTCATCGGCCCGCTCCAGACCAACAAGGCGAAGGCGGCGCTACAATGGTTTTCCGCAATCGAAACCGTGGATCGGGAACGACTTGCCGCGCGGATCGAGGCGCTCCTCGCCGCGGAGGGACGACGCATGCCGGTGCTCCTGGAGGTGAACGTGGGGCTCGAGGCGACGAAGTCGGGTGCTTCGCCCGAGCGCGCGTCCGACCTCGCGCGGGCGGCGCTCGCCTGTCCGCACCTGGACGTGCGCGGGCTCATGACCGTTCCCCCCTTCGACGCCGACCCGGAGCGGGCTCGTCCCTTCTTCCGGCAGCTGCGCGAGACGCGCGACCGGCTGCAGGACGAGCTCGGGCACCCTCTTCCCGAGCTCTCGATGGGGATGAGCCACGACTTCGAGGTCGCCGTCGAGGAGGGCTCGACCGAGGTGCGCATCGGGACGGCCCTCTTCGGGGAGCGAGCGGCCCGATGAACGTCGGTGGCGCGTTCGGCGGCGCCGTTCTGACGGTCGTCCTGGCGATCCTGTCGGTGATCAAGTGGCTCGTCATCATCGCCGCCGTGATCTCCTGGGTGAGCCCGGACCCGCGCAACCCGATCGTCCGATTCCTCTATCGAACGACCGAACCGATCCTGCGGCCGTTCCGGCGCATCCTGCCGCCGTCCCGCACCGGCGGGATCGACCTCTCCCCGATCCTCGTGATCTTCGCCATCCTCTTCATCGAAGTGTTCCTGAAACGCCTGTTCCTGACGTCCGCCCTCGCGTATTAACCCAGGAGGTCCGCTCATGCCCTCGCGCCTCACGCCCCTCGAGATCCAGAAGCATCGGTTCGCCCGGAAGTGGAAAGGACTCGACCCGTCCGAGGTGGAGTCGTTCCTCGTGATGGCCGCGGAAGAGATGGAGGCGCTCGCCCGCGAGAACGCGGGCCTCGCCGGCCGCATCCGCGCCCTCGAGGAGGAGAACTCGGATCACCGCGAGCGCGAGCGGATCCTGAAGGACACCCTCCTCTCCGCCCAGCGCGCTTCCGAGGACATCCGGAAGGCCGCGCAGTCGCAGGCCGAGCTCACCGTTCGGGAGGCCGAGGACTCCGCGGAGCGCCTCACTCACAACGCGATGCAGCGCGCGGCGGAGATCGAGAAGGCGATTCACGAGCTGAAGCTCCAGCGGGCCGGCTTTCGACTCGAGATCCAGAAAATGCTGGAGCTCTTCAACCACGCCGTCGAGATGGACCGCCAGCAGGACGAGCAGGATCGGCCGCTGTCGTACCTGAGAAGGAATCCCGGCTAGTCTCACTATCATCCTGAGACGCTGCGCGGCGAAGGATCCCTTCCTAAAGAGGACGGGATTCTTCGGCGCTTCGCGCCTCAGAATGACAGGCGGAAATGACCTCCCTCGAGATCCGCGGCGCCGCGAGCCTGGCGACTCCGATCGGCACGAGGGCCCGGCGCGGGCGCGAGCAGGGGGAGATCCGGAGAATCCGTGAGCCCGCGGTGCGCGCTGAAGGCGGCGTCCTCACGTTCGTCGGGACCGAGGCGGGCTACCGGAAGGAGTTCGCCGGACGCGCCGCGGACGTCACGGTGGACGTCGCCGGCGGGACGCTCCTGCCGGGCTTCGTGGACGCCCACACGCACCCGGTCTGGACGGGCGATCGCGGCGCGGAGATCGGGCGGAGGCTCGCCGGCGAGAGCTACTCGACAATCGCGGCGGACGGCGGGGGGATCCTCGCCACGGTCCGAGCGACGCGCGCGGCCACGGACGAGGAGCTTCTCTCGGCCGCAAGGCGGCGCCTCGCGGCGATGCTCGCCCACGGCACGACGACGGTCGAGGCCAAATCGGGATACGGACTCACCGTCGAGGACGAGATCCGATCTCTGCAATTGCTCCGGACCCTGGCACAGGATCCGGACCTTCCCGCGATCGTCCCGACTCTCCTCGCCGCGCACGAGATCCCGCCCGAGCTCCGGGACGACCGGCGCGAGTGGGTGCGACTCATCGTCGAGGAGATCGTGCCCCGCGCCGCCCGTGAGGGGCTGGCGCGCTTCTGCGACGTCTTCTGCGAGGAGGGCGTCTTCACCGTCGAGGAGTCCCGCGCGATTCTCGAGGCCGGCCGGCGGGCGGGGCTCGGCCTGCGCGTGCACGCGGACGAGCTCGCGCGCTCGGGGGGAACGCTCCTCGCGGCCGAGCTCGGCGCGGCTTCCGCGGACCACCTGCTCTTCGCGGGGGACGAGGAGGTCGACGCTCTCGCGCGTTCCGGCACGGTCGCCGTAATCCTGCCCGGCACGGCCTGGTGGATGCGGTCCCGCCGCGCCCCCGCCCGCGCGATGATCGAGGCCGGCGTCCCCGTCGCGGTCGGCTCGGACGCGAACCCCGGGACGTGCTACACGGAGTCGCTCGCCGCGGTCGCCGCGCACGCGTGCCTCGACTCGGGACTCACGGTCGAAGAGACGTTGACCGGCTGCACGTTGAACGCCGCCGCGTCCCTGGGCCTCGCCGACCGCATCGGGTCGCTCGAGCCGGGCAAGTCCGCGGACGTGATCGTGCTCGACGCGCCCGACGACCGTCACGTCATCTACCATTGGGGCGTCAACCTCGTTTCGACGGTCGTACGGGAGGGGCGAGTCGTGTTCAGCCGAAATGGGGGGCAGACTTGAGTCCGTCTCCGGTTCTCGCTCAACGATGAACTTCGAAAGGCTCTCGTTCGAAGATCTGACCGCGGCAATCGCGTCGGACGCCCCCACGCCCGGCGGAGGAACGGCGGCGGCCCTCGCCGGAGCCATGGGTGCGGCCCTCGCGGAAATGGTCGCCGCCCTGACCCTCTCGAAGGATAAGTACGCCGCCGCGCACGACGCCGTCCGGCCAATCGGCGACGTGGCCCGGCGCACCCACGCGGAGCTCGTCCGGCTCGCGCGAGAGGACTCCGAGTCTTACGACGCCGTCGTGGCGGCGCGGCGGCTCCCGAAGGCGACCGACGAAGAGCGCGACGCCCGGTCGCGTGAGATGGCGCGCGCGAACCGGCTGGCGGCGGAGATCCCGCTTCGGACCGCCCGCGCGGCCGCCCTGCTCCTCGGCTCGATTCCCGTCCTGGCGGAGAAGGGGAACCCCAACGCGGCCTCGGACGCCGGCACGGCGGCCCTCCTCCTGGAGGCCGCGGTCCAGGGGGCGCTCCTGAACGTCGCGATCAACCTCGGGGGGGCCGGTGATCCCGACTTCGCGGAGGAGCTGCGGTCGGAGTCCTCGCGGCTCGGCCGCGAAGCCGCGGCGGCTCGCGACGACGTTCTCGCGCTCGTTCGCGCGCGCTTCTGATCGTTCCGCGTCTCTCCATCCCTCTCAGTCGTTGAGAGTTGCGCGCTCCGCGCTTCGAACGCGTTTTCTCTTGACACCCCCGTGCGTTTTTGTTAAGATCGG
>DASRPJ010000228.1:0-4134 GCA_035646435.1 Thermoanaerobaculia bacterium
GGAAGAGCTCCGCCCGCTCCTTGCGCGCCGGGTCCTTCGTCGTGGAGATGAGCCGTTCGATCGTCGATCGGGCCGCTTTTGGCTGCCCCAGGTCGAGCTCCGCCGACGCGAGGAGCTCCAGCGCGACCTGCCGATCCGTACCGGTCGCGCCGGGCGCGACCGCGGCGCGGCGGAGGCGGGGGAGCGCCGCCTCCGGGTCGGAACGCCGGTAGAGCTCACTTCCCGTCTCGAGGGCCTCTCTCATCGGGAGCTTTGCGATGTCCTGCGACTCGACCCGCTTCGCGAACTGGCGGTACTTCTCGACGGCCGCGTACGCGTTTCGGAAGAAGTCGCCCTGGTTGTGGAAGCCCTCCATCAGGAAGACGAGCCGCCCTTCGGGCGTCGTGATGAGGATCGCGGGCGCGTCCGCGAAGCCGTAGCGTTCGGCGAACTCGGCGCCCACGGGCGCGGCCCGGTCGACCTTGACGGGCACCATCGTCCGGAACATCGCGTCCAAGTCCGGCGCCTCGTAGAGCAGGCTGTCCATCCGCTTACAGTTGCCGCAGTCCGTCGTCGTGAACTCCAGGAAGACGAGCTTGTCCTCGGTCGCCGCACGCGCCCGCGCCTCGTCCACGCTCGACGCCCAGACGGCTTTGCCGGGGCCGAGCGTGACCGAATCCGAGACTGGCGCGGAAGCGGCGGCAGGCGGCGAACCGGGGGGCACGCCAGCGGGCGTCGGGACGGGCTCCTGCGGAGCCGTCAGCGCCGCAAACAGGACGATCGGAAGGACAGGGTTCAAGCGTGACCTCCAAAGTCGGGCTGTCGAAGAAACCCTCGGGGCGCCGCGTGAATTCCCCGGGTCGGACGCGAGCGGTGGTGCCCAGGGACGGAATTGAACCGCCGACACAGGGATTTTCAGTCCCTTGCTCTACCAACTGAGCTACCTGGGCGTGGCGTCGACCGGGCCGCGCAGTCTAGCGAAAAGAGACACCTCCCGCAACGGCTCGTTACCGTACCGCCCGTTCGAGGCATCGGTAAGATTGCGCGGTGATTCTGAAGGTCGCCAAGCTCGGGGCGAAGGAGCTCCGGATGCGCTCGCGGGACGTCGATCCGCAGACGGTGTCGCGCGGCGACTACGAGGCCTTCCTCTCCGACCTCGAGGACACGATGCGGGAGTACGACGGAACGGGCATCGCGGCGCCTCAGGTTTTCACGCCGCTCCGGATCTTCCTCTACGAGGTCAACCCGGAGACCCGCAAGCGCCGCGAAAAAGAGGTCGAGCTGACCGCCCTCTTCAACGCGGCGTACGAGCCGGTCGGGAAGGCGGTGGAGGAGGACTCCGAGGGCTGCCTCTCGGTCCCGTTCCTCTGGGGCGGGGTCGTTCAGCGATTCGAGACGATCCGGGTGACCGCCCTCGACCGCGGCGGCCGCCCCGTCGCGTTCGAGGCGTCCGGGTATCACGCGCGGGTTCTGCAACACGAGATCGACCACTTGAACGGGCTCGTGTACCTCGACCGCATGCCCGACATGAAGTCGCTCGCTTACACCGTCAAATTCGGTTGACCGCCGAGTGTTCAACCGAATCCCGAGCGCGTGAGCGCGAGGGATCCGCTGGTCTCCGCGAAAGCCTTGTGAAAGTTTTCACAAGGCGCCGCCCGCGTTGCTAGAATCGCCGCGCCATGGCGCTCGCAGGATCGGGCAAAGCGCTTCCAACCCACGATCCCGGCAAGGGGGGAGGCGGGGCCGACTTCTTCACCACGCGGCTCGAGACGATGGTCGCCTGGGCGAGGTCGAGCTCTCTCTGGCCGCTCCCGTTCGCCACGGCGTGCTGCGGGATCGAGTTCATGTCGGTCGTTTCCTCCCACTACGACCTCTCCCGGTTCGGAGCGGAGGTCGTGCGGTTCTCGCCCCGGCAGGCGGACCTCCTGATCGTCGCGGGGACCGTCGTCGACAAGCTCGCGCCGACGCTGCGAAAGATCTACGACCAGATGCCGGAGCCCAAGTGGGTGATCTCGATGGGCGTGTGCGCGTCGTCCGGCGGCTTCTACCGCGCCTACCACGTCACGCAGGGCATCGACGAGATCGTGCCGGTGGACGTGTACGTACCCGGTTGCCCGCCGACCCCCGAGGAGCTCATGTACGGGATCCTGGAGCTCCAGCGGAAGATCCGGTCCGGCGAGAAGTCGCGCGATCGGCGCTCCGCCGCGGCGGCAGTTTCTTGAGCACGGTCGAGGCCCCTTCCCTCGCCCCCGCCGCCGAAAAACTGCGCGAAAGGCTGGAGCGGTCCTCCCTGCGCGGCCGGACCGAGGTCCGCGACCTCGACCTTCCCACGATCGAGGTCTCGCCCGCCGACTGGCTCGAGCTCGCCCGCTACCTCCGCGACGACCCGGAGTGCCGCTTCGACCTGTTCCTGGATCTCGCGGGCGTGGACAACGCGAAGCGGCGCGGCCGCCCGACGCGATTCGAGGCGGTCTTTCACCTCCTCTCGGTCTCCGCGAACGAGCACGTGCGCGTGAAGGTTCTCCTGCCGGACGGCGCCGGCCCGAGCCTCCCGACCGTCCACGGGGTCTGGCCCGCGGCGAACTGGTTCGAGCGCGAGGCATTCGACCTCTTCGGATTCGACTTCCCGGGTCACCCGAACCTGCGCCGGCTCCTTTGCCACGACGCCTTCGTCGGGCACCCGCTCCGAAAGGACTACGCCCCCGGGCAGCGGTGGTTCTTCGCGGAGGAGGACCTGCGCATGCCCGACTGGGCGTCGAACACCGACGAGCGCGCGGGGCACTTCGAGACGTCGACGATCTCGATCGGGCCGTCGCACCCCGCGACGCACGGGATCATTCACCTGATCGCCCGCCTGGACGGCGAGAAGATCGCCCGCGCCGAGACGCAGATCGGCTACATGCACCGCTGTTTCGAAAAGATGGCGGAAACGCACACGTGGAACCAGGTCATCCCGTTCTGCGACCGCCTGAACTACGTGTCCGCCATGATCAACGGCGTCGGTTACGTCCGCACGGTCGAGCGGATGCTCGGCATCGAGGTGCCGGACCGCGGCCGTCTCGTCCGGACGATCCTGTCGGAGTTCTCCCGGATCATGGACCACTGCGTCAACATCGGGACGAACCTCGTCGACATCGGCGGCCTGACGAACTTCTGGTACCTCTATCAACCGCGCGAGGGCATCTACGGGCTCCTCGAGGCCTGCTGCGGGGCGCGGCTCACCGTCTCGTACGTTCGCGTCGGCGGGCTCGCGATCGACGTGCCCGACGATTTTGTGGCCCGCTGCCGCGCGCTCCTCGAGTCGATCCCCGCGTTCCTGAACGACGTGGACCGCCTCGTGACCCGGAACAAGATCGTGCGCAACCGCCTCGCGGGTACCGGGATCGTCACGCGGGACCAGGCGTTGGCGTACGGCTTCACGGGGCCCGTGCTTCGGTCGACCGGCGTCCCGTACGACGTCCGGCGCGCGCGTCCCTACGACTTCTACGACCGGTTCGACTGGGACGTCGCCGTCGCGTCCGAAGGGGACAACTACGCGCGCTACCTCGTGCGCATGGAGGAGATGCGGCAGTCCCTGAGCATCATCCGGCAGGCCCTCGACGTCTACCCTCCGTCGGGCCCGGTCGATTCCGACGACTGGCACGTCGTACTCCCGCCGAAGGACGCCGTCTACCACGACATGGAGTCGCTCATCTACCACTTCAAGCTGATCATGGAAGGGATCCGGGTCCCGGTCGGGGAGCGCTACGAGTGGATCGAGGGCGCCAACGGCGAGCTCGGTTTCTACGCGATCTCGGAGGGCGGCGCCGGCCCGTATCGTCTGAAGCCGCGGCCTCCCTGCTTTCCGATGATGGCCGCTTTCGAAGACATCATCGTCGGCTCCACGATCTCCGACGCCGTCGCGACGCTCGGCACGTTGAACATCATCGCGGGAGAGCTCGAGCGGTGAGCGGGATCATCGACGTCGGCGCGGCGCGCGGCCGCAAGCTCTCGCTGGCCGAACGTCTCTATTTCCCCGGCATCCTGAAAGGTCTGGCGGTCACGATGCGCCACCTCGTCCGCAACCTCGTTCGGATCCGCAACCTCCCGACGATCCTGTACCCCGAGAAGAAGCGCGACTACTCCGGGCGCTTCCGCGGCAAGCACATCCTGACG
>DASRPJ010000229.1:0-4669 GCA_035646435.1 Thermoanaerobaculia bacterium
CCTCCGGTGGACGGGAATCTCCCCGTGCTCGCCATCGGCGGGGACGACGGAGTCCGGCTCTCGAGAGACGGCGGCGAGAAGTGGACCCTGACCGGCGACACGACGCCCGGCCTCTATCAGGTCGAGTCGCTCGCGTTCGCGCCCGGTGACCCGAAGACGCTCTACGCGGGGACGTGGCGGCAGGCGTTCCGCACCCGCGACGGCGGGGAGACGTGGTCCCGCATCGCCGAGGGCATGGTCCTGGACGCGTCGGTCTACGCGTGGGACTTCGCGACCGACGACGCCAAGGACATCTGGGTGTCGACGTGCGGCTGGGTCTATCGGACCCAGGACGGCGGGAACCGGTGGACCCGTTACAAGACGGGCTTCACGAACCGGCGCTCGCACAACGTCCGCCGCGATTTGAGGCGTCGCGACGTCGTCTACGCCGGCACCGTCGGGGGCCTGCACCGGTCGACCGACGGCGGGGAGACGTGGCTGCGCATCTCTCGCGAAACCCTGGTCGTGACGGCGCTCGACGTGGACCGACGGACCAACCGGCTCTACGTCGGAACCGAAGGGGAGGGGGTCTTCTACTCCGACGACGGCGGCCTGACCCTCGTCCCCGGCTCCGTCGGCCTCGCGGAGGGGCGGGTCTCCGACCTCGTGCGGGACCCGAACGACCCGGAGCGCGTGCTCTTCTTCCGCGCCTACGCGGGACAGGAGAGCGGGGTGTGGGAGGCAAAGGGGATGCGCGTGCGGCGGCTCTCGATCGACCCACTCCCCCCGTCGGCCACGCTGACCGCGTTCCGGGGCGTCGACGGCGAAACGGTGCTCCTACTTTCCAGCTTCAGCGGCCTGCGGGTGTCCGTCGACGGCGGCGCGCGCTGGTCCCACCCCGACCGCGGCCCGGCGGGAACGCCTCTCGCGCTGTACGGCTCCGCTTTCGAGACGCCGGTCCTCGTCACGACGACCGGCCTCTATCGCACGTCGAACGGTCGGACGTTCACGCTCGTCGCTGGAAGCCCCGTCGCGCCGACCGCCTCGGAGCTGTCGACCGACTCGGGGAGCCCCGTGCTCGAGATCCGGACCGCCGACGGGTCGTTCCGCTGGGACGGCGCGTCCTGGGACAGCCGGCGGCGCACGGTCCTCTCCGGCGGAAAGTTCCTGGACACGTATCGCGCCGAACAGGAGCCCGCGCCGGTTCGCACGCCGGTCCGGGAGGTCGAGGGCAATCTGGTCTGGGAGAACGACGGCCGCCGCCTCTCCGTGCGCAGCCCGCGCCCGGGCCTCGCGATCGCCTCGACGCTGGCGACTCCCGGCGGGCGTCTCTACGTCGGGACCGCCGGGGACGGGCTTTTTCTCTTCGAGCCCTAGGGACTGATTTATTCAACGCAGAAGTCCGAGTCGACCGACTCAGCCGAACTCGGTAAATAAATCAGTCCCCTTTATCTGGGGATGTCCATCAGGCGGAGCGTCGAGCCGACGGTCACTTTCTCCTTCTCGGCCATCCCCCCGGCGATCTCGAGGACGCTCGCGATGGCGAAGTCCGGCCCGTAGTTCGGACAGGGGTCCGCCTTGCAGGGAGGGGTGTTCGCGGAGATGTACAGGACCTTCCCCTGGGCGTCGAGCCAGATGATGTCGAGCGGGATCAACGTGTTCTTCATCCAGAACTGGTGCGACTCGTCGTCGCGGGGGAAGAGGAACAGCATGCCGGTACGGTCGGCGAGGCTCTCGCGGAACATGAGACCCTGCGCCATCTCCTCCGCGGTGCGCGCGAGCTCGACCCGGTAGATCGCGCCGGAGGGAAGGGCGACGCGCGCCCCCGCCGGGCGCGAAGGCGTCGGAACCGCGGCGGAGGAAGGGGTCCCTCCCTGGCACCCCGCGAGGCCGAGGGCGGCCGCGAGGAGAAGGGCGAACGAGCGGGCGCCGGGCGCCGGACCTGCCGCCGGGAGCGTCAGAGTCCCTCCGCCTCGGCCGGAGCCTCCTCGTCGGTCTCGTAGATCTCGTCCTTGCGCACGAGGCTGTACTTCTTCGCGTAGTAGCGGAAGGAGCGGAACGACATGTGGAGGAGCTCCGCGGCCTTCGTCTGGACTCCGTCGCAGCGGTCGAGCGCTTCGCGCATGAGCCTCTTGCCAACCGCTTCGAGATAGCTCTCGAGGTTGATCCCCTCCTGGGGCAGGCTCTCGAAGTCGGGCACTCGGGTGCGGACGCCGAGCGCGATCGACTCGGGAAGGCTCGAGACGGTGATCACCGGGCCGGGCTCGAGCGCGACCGTGCGCTCCAGGGTGTTCTCGAGCTCCCGGACGTTCCCCGGCCAGGGGTATGCCTCCAGGAGCCGCATGGCGTCGGTCGAGATCTTCTTCTCCGGGATCTTCTGCTCCTTGCAGACCTTGGTGATGAAGTACTGCGTGAGCGGAGCGATGTCTTCGACGCGGGAGCGCAGCGAGGGCAGCACGATCGGGATGACGTTGATCCGGTAGAAGAGGTCCTCGCGGAATTTCCCCGCCGCCACGAGCTCGGTCAGGTCTTTGTTCGTGGCGGCGATGATGCGAACGTCGATGGTGACTTCCTCGTTGCCGCCGACCTTCCGGATGACTCTCTCCTGGATCGCCCGCAGGAGCTTCACCTGCATCGTCATCGTCGTTTCGGAGATCTCGTCCAGGAAGAGGGTGCCGTGGTCCGCTTCGGTGAAGAGGCCCCGTTTGTCCTTGACCGCTCCGGTGAACGCGCCGCGTTCGTGCCCGAAGAGCTCGGACTCGAGAAGCGGCTCCGGAAGCGCTCCGCAGTTGATCGAGACGAACTTCCGATCCTTGCGGATCGACGTGTAGTGGATCGCCCGCGCGATGAGCTCCTTGCCTGTGCCGCTCTCTCCCGTGAGGAGCGCGGTCGAGGAGACCCGCGCGATCCGCTCGATCGTGCGGAAGATCTCCTGCATCCTCGAGCCCTTGCCGATGATGTTCGCGAACGTGTATTTCCCGGCGAGCTCCTGCTTCAGGTAGACGTTCTCGTCCCGGAGCTGTTTCTCTCCGAGCGCACGGTCGACGATCAGACCGAGCTCCTCGATGTTGAACGGCTTCGCGATGTAGTCCACCGCGCCCGCCTTCATCGCCTCGATCGCGTCCGCGGTCGACGTGTGCGCGGTGATCATGATCACGGGGGTCTTCGGCGACTCCGCCTTCACCTTCCGCAGCAGGTCGAGCCCGTTGCCGTCCGGCATCTTGATGTCGCAGAGGACGAGGTCGGGCGTCGAGCGGAGCGTCGACGCCTGCCCTTCCGTGAAGTTCGACGCGGTCAGAACTTCGAATCCCCTCTTGTGGAAGAAGAACGCGAGCATGTCGCGGATGGAAGCCTCGTCGTCGATGATCAGAATTCGCTGTCCGCTCATCCGGCCACCCCTATCGGAACGGCCGCGCTCTCCGCGGCCCGTCGCGCGCTTGCGGCGCGCGGCAGTGAAATCGTCACGGTAGTCCCTTCACCGGGTCGGGACTCGGCATCGATCGTGCCCCCGTGGTCTTCGACAATTCTGCGGACGATCGCCATTCCCAGCCCGGTTCCGTCGTCGAAGGCGGTCGAAAACGGCGTGAAGAGCCGGGCGAGCTCGTCCGGACCCATCCCGCGGCCGGTGTCCGCGAAACGGATCGCGTACCAGTCCGACTCCTCGCGGCCGACGACCGTGAGCGTTCCGCCCGCCGTCATCGCGCGGACCGCGTTCTTCGCGACGTTGTAGACGATCTGCCGGACCTGGTCGCGGTCGCCGGGGAGAACGGACATCTCCGGGTGGACGTCCACGTGGATGTGGTGCGCGTCGGAGATCTCGTCGGACAGGCGGAAGATCTCCATGACCTCGCAGACCGTCTTCGCCACGTCGAAGTCGGCGACGCGACGCTCCTGGGGCCGGACGAAACGGAGGAACTCCTCGAGGATCCCGGACAGGCGGTTCGACTCCGAGACGATGATCTCCATGAGCCGCCGCTCGGTCGAGCCCACCGTCAGCTCGTTCGACAGGACCTGGACCGATCCGGAGATCGACGCGAGCGGGTTTCGGATCTCGTGGGCGATGCCCGCGGCGAGCTCTCCGACCGCGGCGAGCTGTTCGTTGAAGCGGACGCGACGCTCCAGCTTCTTCACGTCCGTCAGGTCCTGGAACAGGATGAGGGTCCCTTCGTCCCCCTCGGGGCCTTCGAGCACGCGGAGCGAATAGCCGAGCACGCGGCGGATGCCGATCCGCTCGAACTCCGTCTCGGCGCGGTAGGGCTCGCGACCGCGCGCCCGCTTCCGGATGCTCTCCCAGTCGCAGGGAAAGGGAAGCGCGAGCTCGGCCAGGAATCGTCCCGAGACGGCGGACGGCTCGAGGCCGAGCATCTCGCCCCCCGGGGCGTTCAGGAAGGTGACGCGCTGGCGCGAGTCGGTCGTGAGAAGGCCCGAGGAGAGGGACGCGATGACGTTGCCATAGAGGTGCTGGAGCTTGGAGAGCGCCCGCTGGCGGCGGGCGAGTTCTTCCCGGGCCGCGAGGAGCTTCTCGGAGAGATACGCGACCATGAAGGCGACTCCGAAGAGCCCGACGACCGTGATCGCGACGTTGTAGCGGACCCGCGGCCCGGTCCACTCCGAGAGAGCCGCGAACGGCGGGACCGGGAGCGCCCCGTAGGCGACGAGCTCGACCATCGAACCGTAGAGGATCGCGGCG
>DASRPJ010000230.1:0-2946 GCA_035646435.1 Thermoanaerobaculia bacterium
GCAACCCCGGACGCGGCGTCACCGTGCAGTCGACCGCCTCCGGAGTGCCGGTCGCCGTGATGAACCTGCAGGGACAGGTCTTCATGCCGGCTCACGCGGACTCCCCGTTCCGGGTCGCGGACGACGAGCTCGCGAGGCTTCCCGACGTGAAGGTGGTCGTGGTGGACTTCCACGCCGAGGCGACGTCGGAGAAGGTCGCGATGGGCTGGTACCTGGACGGCCGGGTTTCCGCGGTCCTCGGGACCCACACCCACGTCGCGACCGCGGACGAGACGCTCCGCCCGGGAGGGACGGCTTACCAGACCGACGTGGGGATGACGGGCGCGTACGAAGGCGTGATCGGCTTCGCCCGCGACCGGGTGATCGAGAAGTTCCTCGCGCAGACGCCGAAGTCGTTCGAGACGGCGAAGAAGGACATCCGGCTGTCGGGAGCACTGGTCGAGGTCGATCCCGAAACCGGGCGCGCCACCGCGATCGAACGGATCCAGGTGAAGGTGGAGTAGGTGGCTCGTCTCGTGAGGACAGTGCAGGGCGAGCTGCGGGTGGACAATTAGGGCATGGCCCGCGAAAAGCTCTCGGCGATCGTGACGAGTGAGCGCGCGCCTTCGCGCGCGAAGAGAGATCTGTCAGTTACCTTCCGGTCCAGGAAGAGCCGTGCCTAGAGAGAAGCTTTCGGCGATCGTCACCAGTTTTAATGAAGAGATCAACATAAAGGACTGCCTCGAGAGCATCGCGTTCGCGGACGAGGTCATCCTCGTCGACTCGTTCTCCACCGACGCCACCCTCGACCTCGCCCGGAAGATCCCCGGCGTACGGATCCTCCAGCGCCAGTACTTCGGCTCCGCGGCGCAGAAGAACTGGGCGATGGACCAGACCGTTCATCCGTGGATCCTGATCGTCGACGCCGACGAGCGGGTCACGCCCGGCCTCGCGAGCGAGATCCGCGAGCTCCTCGAGGAGGGTCCGAAGGCGGACCACTACTCGATCCGCCGTCGCAATCTCTTTCTCGACCGCCTCATCCGACACTCCGGGTGGTCGACCGACAGGGTCGTCCGTCTCGTCCGTCGCGGCGCCGCGCGATATCCGAAGCGCCGGGTTCACGCCGACATCCAACCGGAAGGGCACGCGCCGATCCTTCGGAACGCGCTCCTCCACTACACGTTCCGCTCTCTCGGCCAGTACCTGGAGAAGCTCCACCGTTACGCCGAGTGGGGTGCGGCGGACGCTTACCGCAAGGGGCGAAGGGTCGGGGCGGTCGAGCTCTTCTTGCGCCCGATGTGGCGGTTCACTCGGATGTACGTCTTCCAGGCCGGATTCCTGGACGGCCGCCACGGCCTCGTTCTCTGCATGCTCCAGGCGTATGGCGTGTTTCTCAAGTGGGCGAAGCTCTGGGAGTGGCGGCGTTTCGACAAGAACGGCTGGAAGTTCGAGCTTCCCGCTTTCGACGACTCGGAGGAGACTTGGCAGGGAGGCGCGGCGAAAGCCGCGGACTGAGATGTTTGGAAAGAAGTCGGATCCGCTCCCGCTCGCGCCGGGCGACGACGCGCCCCCATTCGCTTTGCCCGACCACACGGGCGCCGTTCGAAACCTGTCGGACTATCGCGGCAAGACCGTCGTCCTGTGGTTCTACCCGGCGGCGAACACCCCCGGGTGAACGATCGAGGGGCGCGGGTTCCGCGCTCTCGCCGAAGAGTTCGAGAGCGCGAATGCCCAGATCCTCGGGGTCTCATTCGACTCGGTCCCCGCGATCGAGAAGTTCGTGCGCAAGGAGGGCTTTCCCTTCCCGCTCCTCTCGGACGCGAAGCGCGAGTGCGGTCTCGCGTACGGAGCCGCGGACACGCCGAACGCGCGTTCGGCGCGCCGCATTTCCTACGTGATCGGGTGGGACCCTGCCGGGACGGCGAAGATCCTCGCCGCCTATCCCGCGGTCTCGGTCGCGTCCCACGCCCGCGAGGTTCTCGACTTCCTCTCGAGCAGGCCCGCGTAGAACTTCCGGGCGGTCGCCGCGAACGGCGCGGCTCCGAACTCGAGCGCTCGGGCGCGGCCGCGTTCTCCCATCTCCTTGCTGAGCGCCGGGGCGTTCTGCAGGCGCTCGATCGCCGGCGCGAGGTCGGCGAACCCGGAGACGACGAGACCCTCGCGCCCGTCGGTCACGAGGTCTCGGACGCCCGGCACGTCGAGGGTAACGATCGGCACTCCCGAGGCCATCGCCTCGAGGATCGCGCGCTGTCCCTGCTCCGAGCCGGAGGCGGGGAAGAGAAAGACGTCCATCGCCCGGTAGAGCTCCGGCAGGTCGTCTTCGGCGTATCCGGCCCAGACGTTGCGGCTCGCCGCCCCGAGCGCGGCCGCGCGCGACTCGAGCTCCGGTAGTAGCTCGCCTTTTCCGACGTGCAGCAGGACGGCGGACGGAAGCGTCGCAACCGCCTCGATCGCCTCGCGGTGCCCCCGGCCGGCCGCCATCTTTCCGACGGTCCCCACCACGAACGCGCCGTCCGGTACCCCGAGCGCGTGGAGGCGCCCGGCCGGCTTCTCTCCCGGGGAAAACCGGATCGGGTCGACGACCGGGGAGAGGACGGGCCCGCCCCGGCCGAGTTTCGCCGCGATCTCGCCGTTCGCGAACGCGAAGGCGTCCGTGCGCCGGAACAGCACCCGGGAGAGCGGATCGCCCCGCGCGTGCTTCAAATTGTGGATCGTGCGAACGACGAGGGGGGCCCCGGCGCGGCGCACCGCCGCCGCCACGTAGTGGTCGTGAGACGAGTGGCAGTGCACGACGTCGAAACGCTCGCGGTCGATCGTCCGTCGCATCTCCCGAATGTCCCGGAAGATCCGGAGCCGATCCCGGGCGGGAGAGAGGAGGGGACGCGCCCAGCCGATCGGAAAGAGCCTCGCGGCAAGCGGGCTGTCGCGCACGAAGCCGAACTGCGCCTCTATGCCCGCGGCCACGAG
>DASRPJ010000231.1:0-2824 GCA_035646435.1 Thermoanaerobaculia bacterium
GACGCTGGACATCGTCGACGCTGCAAAGGTCCGGCTGAAGGCGAGGATCGAGCCGCGGTAGCCGTCCTCCATACAATCCCGTTTATGGGCATCGCCCCGGCCTCGACAACGCGGCTCCGCGACTACTCCGCCGCGCGCGAGCGGCTGGCGCACCGCATCCGTCCCGGCGCGATCGTCGACGTGACCGGCGACGACCGGGTCGCGTTCCTCCAGGGGCAGCTCACCCAGGACATGCGCGACCTCCCGCCGGGCGAGGCGCGCTCCGTGGCGGGGCTGACGCCGAAGGGAAAGCTTCTCTTCGTCGCCCGCGCCGTCGCGTTGCCCGACCGGGTGCGGCTCCTCGCGCCAGCGGCCCTCCGCGCCACCGTCGTCGACCATCTCCGGAAGTACGTCCTCGGTAGCGGCGTCGCGATCGAAGACCGGACCGACGATTTCGCCCGCGTCGGGCTCTATGGCCCCGAGGTGGTGCGGGCCGCTCTTCCCGACGACGTCGACCGACTGACCGGGGAAGGCGAGTTCGCGGCGGAGCTCGTCGTGCCGTTCAGCCGTCGAGACGTCGTCGGCGAAATTCTCGAGCGTGCGGGCTCGGAGGCGGTCGGCGACGAGACCGCCGAGATCCTCCGCGTCGAGGCGGGGCGGCCACGGTTCGGGGTCGACATGGACTCGTCGAACCTGCCGGACGAGGTGGGAATGGCCGACGCGATCTCGACGACGAAGGGGTGTTACGTCGGGCAGGAGGTCGTCGCGCGCATCCGGACATACGGCCGCGTCAACCGGCGGCTCGTCGGATTTCGGTTTCCGGAAGGCGCCGTGAACGTCGGAACGACGTTGCGGAGGGCCGAGGAAGAGGGAGCTGAGCCGTCGCGAACCGAGGCGGGCCGGATCACGAGCTCCGTCATCTCGCCGGCTTTCGGGCCGATCGGGCTCGGCTACGCGTTCCGGGACGTCGAGATCGGAGCGACGCTCTTCGCCGTCTACACCGGCGGATGTCTCGTTCCGAGTCCACCCCCGGAAGACCGCGCGATCGTGTCCGCTCTGCCGTTCGAGTGAGGGACCGCGACCGGGACTCCTCCTGGACCGTCCACCTCGCGCTCGCCGCGGCGCAGACCGGCTTCGCGCTCTTCCCCATCTTCGGCAAGCTCGCCCTCGTCTCGATCCCTCCGTTCGTGATCGCCGCCATCCGCGTCGTTTCGGCGGCGGCGATGCTCGAGATCGTCCGGCGCCTCTCGCCGGTAGAGCTCATCCGCTGCGAGGACCGGCGCCTTTTCTTCCTGCTCGCAATTCTTGGCGTGTCGTTGAACCAGGTGCTCTTCATCATCGGCCTTTCGCTCACCAGCGCGATCAACACGACGATCCTGATTTCGTCGATCCCCGCGTTCACGCTCGCCACGGCGGTCCTCTTCGGCCGCGAGGCGTTGACCGGCCGGGCGCTCCTCGGAACGATCCTCGCCGGCGCGGGGGCGCTCGTCCTCCTGAACGCGGAACGGTTCGACTGGGGAAGCCGGTACTTCCGGGGGAACCTCCTCATCCTCGTCAACTCCCTGTCGTACTCGCTTTACCTCGTGCTGTCGCGGCCGCTCCTCGCCCGCTACCGCGCGATGACGTTCACGGCTGCGGTCTTTCGTTACGGCTCGATCCCGATCGTGGCCGTGTCGATCCCCGCGCTCCTCCGGTTCTCCCCCACGCTCCCTGCGGCCGGCGCCTGGTGGAGCCTCGGCGCGATCGTCCTCTTCTGCACCGCGGTCCCGTACTTCCTGAACTCGTGGGCGCTCGCGCGGGTCGCGGCGTCGCGCGTCGCGACCTACGTCTTCCTCCAGCCCGTGATCGCTGCGACGCTCGCGATCCTCGTCCTCGGAGAGCGGCCCGGCTGGCGGACGGGCGTCGCCGCCGCCCTCGTCTTCGCAGGCCTCGCGGTTTCGCTCCGACCTCGGGCCCGGTCTTCACGGGAAGCTTTGAGGGCCGAGTGAGGTCTGCTGTGGTGATCCCGGTATTCAACGAGCGCGAATCGCTGCCGCTCGTCGTCGGCGCGATCCCGCGAGACCGCGTCTGCGAGATCGTCGTCGTCGACAACGGCTCGACGGACGGGACCCCGCTCGTAGCCCGCGGCCTGCCGGTCCGGCTCGTCCGGGAGGATCGACGCGGCTACGGCAGTGCGTGCCTGGCAGGCATTGCCGCTCTCGCGACGTCGCCCCCCGACACCGTCGTCTTCCTCGACGGCGACTTCTCGGACCATCCCGAGGAGATGCCGGCGCTCCTCGACGCCATCGCGGCGGGAGCAGACCTCGTCATCGGGTCCCGGATGCGAGGACGGCGCGAGCCGGGAGCGCTCCTCCCGCAGGCGCGCTTCGGCAACGCGCTGGCCTGTTTCCTCATCCACCGGATCTTCGGCCACCGGTTCACCGACCTCGGCCCGTTCCGCGCGATCCGCTGGGACGCCCTGACGTCTCTCGGGATGGAGGACCGGACCTTCGGCTGGACCGTCGAGATGCAGGTCAAGGCGGTTCGGCGGGGGCTCGCGATCGCCGAGGTGCCCGTCTCCTACCGGAGACGCGTCGGAGTCTCCAAGATCACCGGGACGGTCGGCGGCACCCTGAAGGCCGGGGCGAAGATCCTGTGGACGATCGGGAAGCACGGGCTTCGACGGCGGAAAACATAAGAGGGAAACGGGAATCCATTATTGTTCAACACGCACGATCGCTCTGGAGAACACTCTCGACGAGTTGGATAGCGCTTGTCCCACCGCAATGGGCCGAAGAACGGTATCAAACGCTGGACCAGTTATCGGGGGGCGATCACAGAAATACACGATTGACCCCAGACCCCC
>DASRPJ010000232.1:0-5308 GCA_035646435.1 Thermoanaerobaculia bacterium
TCCGTCGGCGTCTCCGTCGGCGTGTTCGTCGGCGTTTCCGTGGGAGTCGGCGTCGGCGTGTTATCGACGGGGATCAGGCTGCAGACGTTGTCGTACTCGACGATGTTGCCGCCCGACGGGTAACAGGGGTTGCAGAAGGCGGTCGGGGTGGAGGTGCCCGAGTCGAGCGCGGCGCGCTGCGCCGGGGTCAGGGCATCCTCCTCGGCGAGGGTATTCGGGCACGCGATGGGTCCGGGATCCTGAGTCAGCCAGGGATACGGCGATCCGCCGGACCGGCGGCTGTACTCGTCGTGCAGGAGCTGCGTGTTCGCCGAGGTCGTCTGGCCGGCCTTGGAGGCGTAGACGCAGAAGCTCACGGCGCCGATCGGACCCCCGTTCAGGCCTTCCAGGAACTCCCGTTCGACCGCGAACTCGATCGACTTCGGAACGCCGGCCACTTCGACGATCCGCGCCTGGACGGCGTCGCTGCCGCCCGCCCCGTCGTTGTTGCCCTGGTCGAAGACGAGGTTCTCGTACCCGCCGAGGCTGTTCGACGGTCCGTCGGGGAAGGTGATCCGCGCGGCACCGACGTTATCGTTGTCGTCGTTCCACGCGTAGACGCCCAGGTTGCCGAACGTCGTTCCGACCTTGCCCTTCGGGTCCTCGCTCAGGAAGAAGGTGTCGAGGCGGGCGTCGCCGTCGTAGTTGAGTGCGACCGCGTACCGGAACGGGAGGCTGCCGCCCGGGTCCTGGCCGAACATGTCGATCCGGAAGTAGAAGTAATCGGCGTCGCTGCCTGCCTGCGTCGCCACGATGTCGAGCGCGGGAAAGTAGGCGTTCGCGCCGGATCCCGAACCCGTCGGCCGCTCGTAGTCGTCCAGGGTGTAGCTGTCGACGTTGGGATTCGAGTCGGGCAGGAAGCAGTTCGTGCACGTCACGTTGCACGCCGAGAAGCTCTGAGGCGCGTTGTCGCCGGTGACGGCGTCCGCGAAGAAGACGGAATAGGTCGGCGTCTGAGCGGCCGCGAGAAGCTCCACCGCCGCGGCCGGGCCCGACGGCGGAGGCACGACGGCCGGCACCGGGAAAAGCCGCTCCTCGGGACCGCGAGGCGCCCTGCCGGCGCAGATCTCGGCCTTCGACTGCGCGATGATCACGTCGCCGCTGACGGTCCCGATGCCCGCGAGTACCGCATTGGACAGAGACACGTGGATCGCGTTGACGGTCAGGCTTCGGAAACCCGCGCCGTCGCCGCTCCAGATCTGCTCGTTCAGGACGACTCGGACGCCGTTCGCGTCGAGGAGCACGGAGTTGGGCGCCGGATAGGCGGGGATCGCGCCGCTTCCGGCCGCACCGCGGAAGGTCCCGGCGGTGATCGCGACGGAAGCCTTCGCTTCGAGCGCGCCGTCCGATACCTCGACGCTCGAGGTCGAAGCGACGTTTTCGGCGTCGAGCGCGAGAAGCGGCTGCAGCAGCATCCCTCCGAAATCCAAGTCCAAGGCCGCGGTGGCCGCGGCGGCGCGGACGCCCTTGCCGGCGGAGAGGTCCGATGCCGCGCTGACCGTCGAGAGCCCGGTGCGCAGGATCCGGCCGGTGAGACCGTTGGTCAGGATCGCCGGAGATTCCGACTTCGTGAAGTCGAACGGCGAAGACGAGCTGCCGCCCGCCGCCGGCCACGGCCTGGTCGCGATCTCCACGCGGCCGCCTGTGAGTGGAACGAGCGTGAGAGCCGCGGACTTGCCGAAGGCGAAGCTCGTGGAGGTCGCCTCGTCGCACTCGGGGGCACCGACGCCGGGCAGGCCGGGAGCGCTGATCGCGCGAATGCCGCCGACGAGCGCGAGTGCCAGCAGGACGGCACCGACGGCCGTGCGCAACGGCGAAGCCGCCGAAGCGCGGAGCACGTTGAGAAGCTGTTTTGCCACGTCGAGGGGGGCGATCCTAGGAGTGGCGGGAAAGGCTGTCTATTAGACAATGGTGGAGATTCGAAGTTTTTTTGGACAGCGATGAATTCCGAACCCGGACGCGGATGAGCAGTGCACGATTTCGACAACGAACCGTAGGCGGGGGCGGAATGGTGTGTAACCGGCGGTAACGGATAACACCTTATCGGTCTCCCCGACTTTAGTCTGCCCCTACGTCAACCCACTGGCCGGTCGCGGTTTGATCGACTCCGTGACTTCGGGCACGAGAATGGCTTTACCCCCCCCAGTGCTCCAGGAAAAGACATTTCGACGGCACTCGGGGTTCAGCCTCCTCGAGGTGCTCATCGTCATCGCGATCATCGCCGCGGTGTCGCTCGTTGCCGCCCCTTGGTTCGCCCGGATTTCGCAGCGGAGCAAGCTCCGCAGCGCGGCGCGCGAGGTCCACGCCACGCTTCTCGCCGCGCGCATGACGGCGGTCCGGAGCGGAATCCCGGCGAGCGTCCGGATCACCCCGGCCGTCTCCGGAACCTCCCATCACTCGGTCGAGACCTGGCTGGAGGCGACCCCGGCCCGGCGACTCAAGGAGTTTCGGCTCCCGACCCAGTTCCAATTTGTGACACTTCCGCCGGGTAACGACGTCGTTTTTACGGCAGACGGCCGGCGCAACCCGCCGGGCACGGCGCGCGAAGACATCGTCATCGAGGGACTGGTGGGCTCCGCCCTCTCCAACCGGATCACCCTCGAGGCGTATGAGAACGGGCGGGTGGCCTTCGTCCCACCGACGGAGTGGCGATGAGGACCCGTTTTGCTTCCTCGGCCTCGGGAGTGACGCTCGTCGAGCTCCTCATCGCGATCGCCCTCCTCGGCTTCATCTTCCTGGGAATCGCGCCACTCTTCATCGGAAGCGTCAAAACGAACTACTCCGCGAACGAATACACGAGCCTGAACAACCTCGGGAGAGATCGGCTCGAGCAGCTCATGACCCTCCCGTTCAACGATCCCCAGCTCGCGCCGGGAAACCACCCGGTCAACGACCTGCCGGCGACGCTGCCGGACCCGCGCACCGGCGTGCCCCCCTCGGGCGTGCTGAACCCGTTCCGGCGGACCTACCGCGTACGGCAGTTCGCAATCCCGGCGTCGGCCACCGTCGCGGAAGGGGCCGCGTTCGCCGACGCCCGCGTCACCGCGGCCGGCCTCGTCTATCACTACAAGCGGATCGACGTCACGGTCGAGACTGCCGTCCCCCACCTCGGTTTCGGCCTGCGCGCGGCGCGGGTGAGCGGCATGAGGGCCAACCCGACCCCGGCCACGAATCTCTCCGTCGCCGACCCGGACGCCGACCCGGACGCGTGATGAGAGCCGACGCCCGTTCGTTCTCGAGGGAGGGTGGCTTCACTCTCGTCGAAATGCTCGTCGTGGTCTTCCTTCTGGCGATCACGATGGTGGCGCTTCTCGCCGTCTTCGACGCGAGCACGCGGATCAACAAGAGCGAGCAGGAAATCGCCGATGCGCAGGGGCAGGTCCGCTATGGCGTCTATCAGATGATCCGCGTGATCCGGATGGCCGGCGCCGGAGGTCTCTTCGTGACCCAGGCGGTGCTGACCGCCCCGGACCCGGGTCTCGGGGGAATCACCGCCCCGGACGGAACCTACGACAACGTGACCGGGGGCAGCGTCACGAACCTGGCGGGAGTGCAGGTGCCCGTGCGGCCCGGCACCGACATGATCGAGGTCCGCGGCGTCATCCTCTCGCCGTTGCTCGGTTTCGACCTGACGAGCGGCTGCGGGACCTGCACGGGAGTGAGCGTCCTCGACGTCCGGCCGGTCGTTCGGAGCGACGCGGGCGGGCAGCACGTGAACCACCACGCGACCAACCGCCCGCAGTTCGCCGCCATCGACAGCCACACCGCCGGGGCTTCGGCCGAAAGGCCGGTCTTCGTGGTCGTGGCGGCAAACGACGATCTGCACAGCGGCTGCTCCGACCCGCGACCCGGGGGGCTCCAGCGCAACCCGCAGGCGACGTACAACGTCGGACTGCTCACTTCGCCGACCACCCTCGTCGCATCGAACACCTTCGGGAGCGTGGACTTCGGCAACGGCCTCGCAAGGCAGCTCTCGACGGAAATGCCCTCGGAGACCGTCCCCCTCGATCCCGCGCCTGCGATCGTGACCGTCCGCCGCGCCGGCGTCCTCGACGACATCCTCTATTTCATCGACGACACCGACCCGCAGCATCCCGCCCTCGCGCGCGGGATCCGCCGGGGCGCCCGGTTCGATGTCGCCGCGGTCGCCGACGACGTCGAGAACATGCAGATCGCCTACGGGGTGGACGGACTTTACGGCGGCGACGCCGTCCTGCCCGACGACGCCCTCGGGCGGGTCGTGGCGGTGACCGGCGAGGACACCGATCCCAACGTCTCGACGCTGATGAACGGGGACGAGTGGGCGCCGAACGTGGCGGGCGAGGCGATGTTCGTGCCGACGGACTTCCAGTCCCAGCAGCCTGCTCCGGTCCCGTTCACGCACGCGAGCGTGGAAGACTGCCACGGTCCGAGGCTCCTCGGCGTGATGATCTCTCTCGTCGCGAAGTCGCGGAACCCGGACCCGACTTACCGCGCCCCGCTCGCCCTTGGCTTGCGGACCATGAACTCACCGGCGGAACCCTCCCTCTATCCGACGCCCCTCACGTCGCCGCGATATCGCCGGAGGATCCAGCTGGTCAAGATCAGCCTGCGCAACTACGCCTTCACCGGATGAGCAAAGCCATATGAAACACCCGCGATTCCGTACCCGCCGCGAACGAGGGGCCGCCCTCGTCATCGCGCTCCTCGCCCTGGCGATCCTGACGGTGATCGGCATCGCCCTGATGTTCATCACGACGACCGAATCGCAGATCGCCGCGAACGAGTGGGCGATCAACCGCGCCCACTACGCCTCGGACGGCGGGGTTCGGTGGGCATCGGCCCAGCTGACCGATCCCCAGCAGTTCATGACCCGCCCCGAGTTCGTCAGCCCGCCCGATCCCTTCGGCACGGTCCTCTTCCGTCTCCCGAGCCACCGGCACGGGGGGGGCGTGTTCTTCGGGGGCGACCCGGAAGAAGACGACATCCAGGTCACCGTCGGCAGCCCGAGCCTTCTCGGCCGCCGTCCGTCCCGGGGATGGCTCGTCAACGAGCGGGAACGCGGTCGCTACCTCTACGCGTGGGAAGTCCGCACGAATGCGGCTCAGAACAACGTTTCTCCGGAGTTCGGCAAGGCGCTGGTCGCGGACATCGAGGTCGGGCCCTTGCCCGCACGTCTCCCTTTTTGACGAGGTCCCATGAAGACTCATAGAGCAAAACTTCGGCTGATCGGTTTCGTCGCACGGCGACGGGTCGGTATCTCCATCGTCCTCGCGACCCTCATCGCGTC
>DASRPJ010000233.1:0-4017 GCA_035646435.1 Thermoanaerobaculia bacterium
TCTCGGGTTCCCGGTTCGCCGGTCGCTTCGACCTCGAGGAAGAGCCGAAGGTCTATCTCGAGCGCGAGCTCGGTCTCGAGGGCGCGAGCCGGTTCTACGGGACCGACGCGAAAGTCTGGCGCTGGAAGATGCGGTGGTTCCGGTCGGGGGTCAAGGAAGAGGAGGGCGTCGAGATCACTCCGCGGGGCGACCTCGCGGGTTTCGTCTCCGTGCGCCGCGAGGACGCGCCCGGCCCCCGGCTGACGAGCGAAGCGGCGAGGGCGCTGTCCAACGCCTTTCTCGCGCGGATCGGGATCGCCGCGGCGGCCCTGAAGTCGATCGAGGTCACCCCCGTGACGCGGCCCAAGCGGACGGACTGGACTTTCGTCGACGAGAAAGTCGACGTCCGGATGGGCGCGGCGACGGTGCGCTATCGGACGACCGTTTCGGGGGGCGAGGTCACCGCGTTCCGCGAGTTCATTCACGTGCCGGAGGCGTGGTCGCGGGATTACCGGAAGCTCCGGTCGAAGAACCTGACCGCCGGCACGGTGGCGTCGTTCGGCTTCTTCATCACGCTCGTCGCGATGTTCGGAGTGCTCATCAGCAAGATCGTCCGGCGCGACGTTCGCTGGAAGACGGTGGCCGTTTTCGGCGGGATCGCCTTCGTCCTCGCGCTCCTGTCCACGCTGAACGCGATCCCGCTCACGCTGTACGAGTACGAGACCTCGAGCCCCCTCTCCAGCCACCTGACCAAGGAGCTCGTGCTCGGGGTCCTGGCGGCGATCGCGACGGGCGCCGGGATCGCCATCGTCGTCGCGGCCGCCGAGCCGATCTACCGGGAACGGTTCCCGAGTCACCTTTCGCTCTCCGGGATGTTCTCGCGCCACGGACTGCGGACGAAAAGGTTCTTCCTGTTCGTCGTGCTCGGCTACGCGCTCACCGGGTTCTTCTTCGCCTACCAGGCGGTCTTCTACGTCGTGGCGGCGCGGCTCGGCGCGTGGGCTCCCGCCGACACCCCTTACAGCGACCTCCTGAACACCGCGTTCCCCTGGGCGACCGTACTACTGATCGGGTTCCTGCCGGCGGTCTCCGAAGAGGGGATCAGCCGGATGTTCTCGATCTCGTTTCTCGACCGGATCGGCGCGGGCCGCGTCCTCGCCGTCGTGCTGCCGGCGATCATCTGGGGCTTCGGACACGCGGCCTACCCGAACCAGCCGTTCTACATCCGCGGCGTCGAGGTCGGAGTCGCCGGCATCCTCATGGGCTTTCTCATGCTGCGGTACGGCGTCCTGCCGCTCCTCGTGTGGCACTTCACGGTGGACGCGATCTACACCGCGTTCCTCCTGCTGCGCTCCGGAAACGCCTACTACGTCGTGTCGGGGTCGATCGCGGCGGGGATCCTGCTGCTGCCTCTCGCCGTCTCGGTCATCTCCTATCGCAAGCGCGGCGGCTTCCTGCCGGAAGAGGGGCTCACGAACGGCGACGAGGGGTTCGTGCCGACGCCGCCCGCGGCGGCGCTCGCCCCGGAGGAAGTTCCCGCCGTTCGCCGGGTTTCCGGTCGGACGCTCGCCGCCGGCGCGGTGGCCGCCGTTCTCCTCGCGACGTCGCTCTTCCTGCCGGTGCGGGGACCGGAGTCGGTCGCGGAAGACCGCGTCGGGAAGGTGGAAGCGGGCGCGATCGCTCGCCGCTTCCTGCGCGCCAACGGGGTCTCTCCGGACGCCTTCCAGATGGTCACGTACTCGGGGACGGGCTTCACGGAGAACGAGGACCTGAACCGTCCCGACGGGGAAGGGGAGAAGCCGCTCGAGAGCGGGCGGATCCCCGGCTTCTCGGAGCCGGCGGCGCGCTACGTTCTCCTGCGAGGCGGGGAGACGGCGTTCGAGCGGCTCGCCAACGAGAACCTCCCCCTCGCTTTCTGGGTCGTCCGCTTCTTCCAGACGGAAAAGAAGGAGGAGTGGAAGGTCCTCGTGGACGCGAAACGCTCCCGGGTCGTCGCCTTCGTGAACCCGAAGGAGGAGGCGGCTCCGGCCGCCGCCCCGCCGGGAGTCGATGCCGCAAGGGCGCGCGCGGCCGCGGCGGCCGGGATGCTCGGCTATCCGTCGCGGGACTACTCGGCCGTCGACGTCGGCACCCAGGACCGCCCGAAGCGCAAGGACACGACGGTGGTGCTCGAGTCGTCGAAAGCCGCGGTCGGCGACGCGAGGCCGCGGCTCACCGCCGTCTTCCACGGCTCGCGCCTCGCGGCGCTCGTCCCGAGCATCAAGGTGCCCGAGGACTTCCTGCGCGACTACCGGCGGAGGAGCGCCGCCGACTGGGTTCTGCTCGCGGCGAAGGTCGTCGCGATCGGCGGGTTCGTCGGCCTCGGTGTCATCCTGTTCCTCCGGCTCGTCCGTGGCGGTGGAGTCCGGTGGAAGCAGCTCGTCGGGCCGCTCCTCGTCGTGTCGCTCGGCGCCGCTCTCGCGCTCGCGAACTCGATCCCGAGCCTCGCTCGCGCGTACCGGACCGAACAGCAGTTCGCGCTGTTCCAGATCGGGGTGGCGATCTCGCTCACGGTCGGCCTGATCGCGGTGCTTTGCGCAGCCGCGGTGGGGTTCGTGCTCCTTTCGGGCGGGCGGCCCGGGTGGCGGGCGGCCCTTCGCCGCAGCGGTTCTCTCGGAGATGCCTTCGCGCGCGCGGCCATCGCCGCCGTCGGCACCGCCGGGCTCACGCGATGGGCGGCGGTCGCCGCGTCGCGGTTCCCCGCGCTCTTCGAGCTCGACCCTTCCATACCCTCCGCGCTCGAGCGGCTGCTGCCGGGATATGCGGGCTTCTGGTCGGCGGCCACCGCCACGTTCCTGCTCGCCGCCGTGGCCGCGACGATCGCCCTCGCGCGGAGGACCGCGACGGCGAGTCAGCCGCTCTGGCGCGTGCTCGCTCTCGGAGCGCTCCTCTTGACCCTCGTACCGACGGGCGCCCGCTCGACCGGAGAGTTCCTCGCCGCGTTCCTCCCGGAAGTCGTCGTCGCGGGGTGGCTCGCCTTCTGCGCGTTCGGCCTCCTCAAGGACCACGCTGCGGCGTGGGTCCTCTTCGGCGCCCTGTATTTCGGAGGAATGCGGGCGGCGGAGCTTCTCTCCCAGCCGGCCCCTCCCGATCGGGCCGCGGGGTGGACGGTCCTCGTCCTCTGCGCGCTGGCGGCGGCGGCGCTCCTCGCCGGACGGCGGGACCGGGCTTCCGACGAGCGCGCCGGCCTCGCCGACTTCGAGCCGGCGGCGCCGCTGCCGGCGCCGTCCGGAGAGCCGTGAGGCGTCTCGCCGGTCTCGTGGTCCTGCTCGCGGCGGTGGCGGCCTTCGCTCGGGCGGCGGCCCCCGACCCGCTCGTCGCGCGCGTTCGCGCCTGGCGCTCGGCGAACGAGCTCGCGATCGTCGACGAGCTGGCGAAGCTCCTCGCGATCCCGAACGTCGCCTCCGACCGCGAGAACATCCGCGCGAACGCGGACGCGATCGTCGCCCTCTGCGCGCGGCGCGGGATGAAGGCGACGCTTCTCGAGTCGGAGGGCAGCCCGCCGGCGGTGCTCGCGGAGCTCGCCGTGCCGGGCGCCCGCCGAACCGTCGTCTTCTACGCGCACTACGACGGTCAGCCCGTGGATCCCGCCCGGTGGGTCGGGAATCCCTGGCAGCCGGTGTTCCGAACGGGCCCTCTCGAATCGGGCGGGAAGGAGGTCCCGCGGTCGAGCCTCACCTCTCCGCTCGACCCCGACCTCCGGCTGTACGCGCGCGCCTCCTCCGACGACAAGGCGCCCATCGTCGGCCTCCTCGCCGCGCTCGACGCGCTCCGCGCCGCGGGCGTCCCGCCGTCGGTCAACGTGAAGTTCTTCTTCGAAGGGGAGGAGGAGGCGGGGTCCCCTCACCTGGCGGAGATGCTGCGCGTGCACGCGCCGCGCCTCGCCGCCGACCTCTGGCTCTTCTGCGACGGACCGGTCCACCAGAGCGGGCGCAAGCTCGTCTTCTTCGGGGCGCGCGGGATCACCGACGTCGAGATCACGGCATACGGCGCGGTGCG
>DASRPJ010000234.1:0-7829 GCA_035646435.1 Thermoanaerobaculia bacterium
GACCGAAGGGACGGTGCGCTGGCGCGAAGACCTCGAGGCGGTCGCGCGGGAGACGTTTCCATTGTCGCGCCTCGTCGTGCGCGAGACCGGGAGTGAGCGGGATCGCGGGAAAGTCCGGCGCGCTCCGGAGCCTTCGGTCGAGCCAGGCCTCGTTCCCTTTCTCGAGAACGGCCTCCGTTTCTACGCGGACGTCTCGGGGGGACAGAAGACGGGGTTCTTCCTCGACCAGCGAGACAACAGAGCGAGACTCCGCGCGGCCGCCCGCGGGAAGAGAGTTCTCGACCTCTTCGCGTACACGGGTGCGTTCTCGGTCGCGGCGCTCGCCGGCGGCGCAGCGCGCGCGGTGGACGTCGAGTCGTCTCCCGCCGCGCTCACCCTCGCGCGGGAGCACCGGCTCGCGAACGGCTTCCTGGCTGCCGATGAGGACTTCGTCCGCGCGGACGTGTTCGAGGACCTCCGCGCACGCGCCGCCGCGGGGGAGTCCTGGGACGTCGTCGTCTGCGACCCTCCCGCTTTCGCGAAGAAGCGCGGCGACCTCGCCCGCGCGGCGCGCGGCTATCAGGACGTCAACCGGCTCGCGATGTCGCTCGTCGCGCCGGGCGGCTGGCTGCTGACTTGCTCCTGCTCCGGGCTCCTGACGAGCGACCTCTTTCAGAAAATCGTGTTCTCCGCGAGTGTCGAGGCCGGTGCGCGGTTCGAGCTGGTCGCGCGCGCGGGAGCGGGTCCGGACCATCCGGTCTCGCTCGACTGTCCGGAAGGGGAGTACCTGAAGGGGCTCTGGCTCCGCCGAGCCGAATGACGTCGTCCAACCCGCGGATCGTCCTCCTCGGTCCCTCTCCTCCCGATCGCGGGGGGATCGCGCGGGAGACCGCGCTCCTGGCGCGGGAGCTCGAGTCCCACGTTTCCGTGACGTACCTGACTTTCGCGCGCCCGTACCCCCGCTGGCTCGATCCGCGCCGTTTCGACCGGTCCCCGGAGGCTCACCAGGCGGCCGCGGCCGGCCGGCCGATCCTCGACTACCGTTCGCCCCGATCGTGGCGTAGGACGGCGCTCGAAATTTCGTCGCTCGAGCCGGAAGCGGTCGTCGTGCCGTGGTGGACTTCCTTCTGGGGGCTGCCGATCCGCGCCGTCCTGAGAGAGGTCGAGAAGCGCTCTCCGCGCACCGCGCGGGTTCTCCTGTGCCACAACGTGGACGATCACGAGAGCGGTGTCCTGAAACGATTTCTCGCGCAAGGAGCGATCCTCTCCGCCGATGCTTTCGTGGTCCACGGACGCGAGGATGCTCGGAGGCTCGAGTCGCGCGCTCCCGGCCGTCCCGTCCTCGTCCTGCCGCATCCGGTCGTTGCCGCGCCGCCCGTCGAACGGGACCGCGCCCGACGCGAGCTCGGCATCGACGTCCCCCTCGTGCTCTTCCTCGGCCTCGTGCGGCGATACAAGGGCGTGGAGACACTGCTCGACGCCGCGCCCGCCCTCGTCCGCGAGACGGGAGCGCGGATCGCGGTCGTGGGCGAGGTGTTTGCCGAAGCGCGCGAGCTCGAGGGCCGGTGGAAGGCGAGCCCCGCCCGCGAGTCGATCTTCTGGCGGGACGAGTACGTCTCGGAGGAAGAAATGGGTCGGTGGCTCGCCGCATGCGACGTCGTCGTGCTCCCGTACCGGTACGTGTCCGGCAGCGGCATCGCGGCTCGCGCGTTCGCGGCGCGCCGGCCGGTCGCGGCAGCGGCCGTCGGCGGCCTGGCGGAGATTGTGGAGCCCGGCGTCACGGGGGAGCTCTTCGCGCCGGGAGATCCGGCGGCTCTCACCGCCGCCGTGGGCCGCGTCCTCTCGCGAAGTCCCGGACACTACGAACGGGGTCTCGCGCGCGCGGCGGAGGGCGCGTCCTGGTCCTCCTACGTCCACGCCCTCCTTTCGTTTCTCCGTTCGCTGCCGAGAAACGGGTGAGAACCGGAAAGACGCCCGTGAGCGCGTCTTATACTGCCGGCCCGATGGATTTCGAGCTGACCGAAGACCAGTCGCTCCTCCGTTCCGCGGTGCGGGAGTTCGCGAAGGACGTCGTGCGCCCCCGCGCCGCCCGGATCGATCAGACGGGCGAGTTTCCGCGGGACGTCTTCACCGAGGCGGGCAAGCTCGGGCTCGCCGGAGTCGCGGTGCCCCCCGAGTACGGCGGCTCCGGGATGGACACGGTCTCGTACTCGATCGTGATCGAGGAGATCTCGCGGGTGTGTGCGAACACGGGGGTCATCCTGTCCGTCAACAACTCCCTAGTCTGCGATCCGATCGAGAAGTTCGGCAATGCGGACCAGAAAGAGCGGTTCCTGACGCCCCTCGCCCGGGGGGAGAAGCTCGGGTGTTTCGCGCTGACCGAGCCCGACGCCGGGTCGGACGCCGCGAACCAGAAGACCCGCGCGGTTCGCGAAGGCGACTCCTACCGGATCTCGGGGCAGAAAGTGTTCATCACGTGCGGGGAGAACGCCGACGTCTGCCTGCTCTTCGCGATGACGCAGCCGGAGAAAGGTCCCCGAGGAATATCCGCCTTTCTCGTCGACGCGAACAGCCCCGGCTTCGACCGCTCGCGGCATCAGATCAAGCTCGGCGTCAACGCCTCGGGGACCGTCGAGATCTTCCTGACCGACGTGCTCGTGCCGGCGGAGAACCGCCTCGGAGAAGAGGGGGAAGGATTCAAGATCGCGATGGCGACCCTCGACGGTGGCCGGATCGGGATCGCCGCGCAGGCCGTCGGGATCGCGACCGAGGCTTACGAGGCCGCTCTCGCTTACGCGAAGGCCCGCCGGGCGTTCGGGCGTGCGATCGCGGAGTTCCAGGTGATCCGCTTCTATCTTGCCGACATGGCGACCGACGTCGACGCCGCCCGCCTCCTGACGCGGCGAGCGGCGGCGTCGAAGGACGCCGCCCGGGAACGGGGAGGGCGGTATTCTCTGGATGCCGCGATCGCCAAGCTCTTCGCGGCGGAGATGGCGCAGCGGGTGACGACCCGCGCCCTGCAGATCCACGGAGGGTACGGCTACACGAAGGAGTATCCGGTCGAGCGCAACTTTCGCGACGCCCGCATCACCGAGATCTACGAAGGCACGAGCGAGATCCACCGTTTGATCATCGCGAGAGAGATCTTCCGGGATGCTCCCGTGACCATCGGATAGCTATAGGACGCAATGGCTCAGACGAGAATGTTCCGCGATCGCGTCGTCTCGATGGAGCAGACCCTCGAGGGCGGCGAGAAACACCTCGAGCTCCTGAAGGGGATCTGCCGCGAGGCCCTGCCGGAGTTCGAGCACGTGAGTCACGCCCTGGACCACGAGCGCGACAACTTCGTGATGGAGCTCGCCGCGCCGGACGGACGCCGCCGCCTCGTCGCGTGGACGAGGATGGTGCTCTTCGACGCCGAGAGGATCCCGACCCTCTCCGCCGGCGCCGGTCAGGAGCTCCGCGAGAAGATCGTTCAGCACATCCGGGCGCGGGCGCACCGACCGGAGATCCTCGTGACGTTTCGCCACCTCGAAGAAGGTTGGGTGGACACGCCCGAGCCGCGCCGCGACAAACGGCGACGGCGGCGCGGAGGCCGCGGGAGCGAGGCGCGAGGCGGCGCCCCCGAGAAAGCGGCGGGTCGACTACGGCCCGCACCGCAAAAGGGACGGAGCCCGCGCCCCGGGCGGCCTGCCGGACCGCTCCCCGCGCCGTCGCCTCCAACGTCCGCATCGGCCCCGGCCCCGGGAGACTCGCGTCCCGACGCGGCCCGTCCCGATGGGAAACGCCGCCGTTTCCGCCGGCGCCGCCGCGGCCGCGGTCCGGGCGGGGGAGGGCGTGAGGGGCCGCCGCCCGCGCCCGCATGAACTTCGACCTCTCGGAGGACCAGGCTCGCGTGCGGGACGCCGTTCGCGAGTTCGCCGAGCAGGAGGTCGCCCCGGGCGTCGTCGAGCGCGAACGGGAGGAACGTTTTCCGCGCGAGGTCGTCGCGAAGCTCGGGGAGATGGGAATCCTCGGAATGATGGTGCCCGAGGAATACGGGGGCGCCGGCCTCGACGCGCTGACCTACATCCTGGCGGTCGAGGAGCTCGCGCGCGTCTGCGCGTCGACGGCCGTCATCATGTCCGTGAACAACTCCGTTTTCTGTTATCCGGTGTGGAAGTACGGCTCGGAGCGGCAGAAGAGCGAGATCCTCTCGGAAGTCGCGGCGGGTCGTTCCCTGGGAGCGTACGCCCTGAGCGAAGCGCAGTCCGGCTCCGACGCGGCGAACCAGAAGACCCGTGCGCGCCGGGACGGAGACGACTACGTGCTCGACGGCTCGAAGGCGTGGGTGACCAACGCGGGGGAGGCGGCCTGGTATCTCGTCATGACCATGACGGCGCCCGAAGAGGGAACGCGGGGAATCACCGGATTCCTCGTGTCCGCCGACGACCCGGGCCTCCGGATCGGCGCTCCCGAAGCCAAGATGGGCTTGCGGGCCTCCAAGACCGCCGCGATCTACCTCGATAACGTGCGCGTGCCCGCCTGGAGGCGGCTCGGCGAAGAAGGGCAGGGGTTCCCGATCGCGATGGCAACGCTCGACCACTCCCGCATCGGAATCGCCGCCCAGGGCGTCGGGATCGCGCGCGCTTCCTACGAGGCCTCCGTGGAATATGCGCAGACCCGCGAGACCTTCGGAAAGAAAATCGTGGAGCACGAGGCGATCGCCTTCCAGATCGCGGACATGCGGGTTCAGATCGAAGCCGCTCGCTGGCTCACTTATCGCGCGGCCGTTCGTTCGGAGAAGTCCGGAGTGAGGTTCTCCAAGGAGTCGTCGATGGCGAAAGTCTTTGCGACGGAGATGGCGAACGCGGTCGCCGCGCGTGCGGTCGCGATCTTCGGGGGATATGGTTACTCGCGGGAGTACCCGGTCGAGCGTTACTACAGGGACGCCCGGGTGACGACGATCTACGAGGGAACCAGTGAGATTCAGCGCATCGTGATCTCGAAGAACATACTGGCGGGGCGATGACCGACTCCGAAAACGACGCTCCGCCCCCGCCCCGCTCCGAGGCCGCTTCGCCGGCCGGCCGCCGCGCTCCGGCGCGCCCCAGCCTCGCGGCCGAACGCTCCGCCGTCTCGAGAGACCACGCGGGCTACGCGTTCCGTCTCGAGCCGCCGGACCTCGCGAACCTCCGCGAGCTGCCGGGAGCCCGCGGAAAGACGGACGAGGAGCTCGGCACCGAGTTCCTCGCAGCCCACGCGGAGCGCCTGTCGGCCGCGCTCGCCGACGACCTTCCGGCCCCGGCCGCCGTGCGCGTCCTCGTCGATCCGTACTCGAGGCAGGCGTTCCTCGCGGTCCAGGACCGGGTGAGGGGGATCGTCAGCTTCTAGCTCGATCCCGTCATTCCGAGGAGCGCTCCTCCTCTTCTGTCATTCCGAGGAGTGCTCCTCTCTTCTGTCATTCCGAGGAGCGCAGCGACGAGGAATCTGGGCCCGATCCCTCGCGGAGCCTCTCCAGAGCGGAAGACCGAAGTCGAAAGAGACACAGATCCCTCGCTTCGCTCGGGATGACAAAGGGCGAGGGCTCGGGATGACAAAGGGCGAGGGCTCGAGACGACAAGGGAGGGCCCGGGAGGACGGAAGACTTCTAGAGGTCCTCGCTCACGATGAGCGTGCCGCCGTGCGAGAGGTGCGCCTTGCCCTGGTGGGCGTCGACGATCACCGTGTACTCGCCCCGTTCCGCCCCGGCCGACGCCAGGGCCTCCGACCAGGCTTCCGCTCGCGCCCTCAGGAATTCCTCCACGACCGCCGGCTCCTCGCGTCCCTCGAAGTCGGGCAACGCCTTGACGGCGACGACTCCTTCGCGGTCGAGCACGAACGTGTAATCGTCCCGGGCGATCCGATAGGTCTCGGCGCGATCCATCCCGGGGGAATTTTAACGGCAGCGGCGCGCTTTCACCGTCGATGTCTCCAACCCGGCTTGCCGCGATCCTCGCCCTCGGCCTGTTCTGTGGCGCTGCCGCGCGGGCGGAGAAGGTCCGCAACCACTTCGATGCCGACGCTGCCATGCGGCCTCCCGGTTTCTTCGACGCCGTCGTCTGGGGCGCCCGGGGCGACGCGGAGTGGCGCGTCATCGGAGACACGAACCCCCCCTCGGCGCCGAACCGGCTCATCCAGACTCTCGACGGTCGTCCCTCGGGATCGATCGCCGCCGCGCTCCGGAGGAACTACGTCTTCCAGGACGGCCGCGTCTCGTCCGGCCTGCGTCGGGGCCCGGGGCACGGCGGAGTCGTGATTCGCGCGGCGGGAGAAAAGGACTTCGTCGTCCTCCTTATCGACCTGACGACCGGCGACGCTCGCCTCTCCTCCCACCGGGACGGAAAGGCGACCGAGCTCGCTCGCGGCACGGGGAAGATGGCGCACGAGTGGGGCATCCTCTCCGTCGAGGCCGCCGGAACGTCGATCACGGCGCGCTGGAACGGCGAGCCGCTCCTCAAGGGAAGCGACCCTCGACCGATCCCGGGCCGCTCGGGCCTCGCCACCGCGGGGCCGGGCGCCGTGTCGTTCGACGAGTTCATCCTCGAGCCGGTCGGCGGGACGACCCCCGCTTCCAGCCCGAAGTCCTGACTCAGGCCCCGGCCTTCTCCGGGACGCGCGTTGCCGGCGCGACCGACGTCACGAACCGGAACCGCCCCCGTTCCACCTTCAGGATTACCGCCGGCTTGATCGGGTTGCGATCGGCGTCCATGTCGATCGTGCCGCTCACGCCCGCGAACCCTTTCGTCTCGGCGAGCGCGTCCCGGATGCGCTTGCCCTCGGTGGAGCCGGCCCGACGGATCGCGTCGGCGAGGAGCTTCGTGGCGTCATAGGAGAGCGCGGCGATCGAGTCGGGATCGCCGCCGAACCGGCGTCGGAAGGCGTCGACGAAGCTCCGAACTCCCTGCGCGGGGTCGTCCACGGAGTAGTGGTTCGAGAAGTAGGCGCCCTCGATCGCGTCGCCGCCGATCTCCGCGAGCTTGGGAGAGTCCCAACCGTCGGCGCCGAGGAGCACGGCGGTCATCCCGAGCGCCTTCGCCTGGCGGGCGATCAGGCCCGCGTCGGTGTAATACCCGGGCACGAGCAGGACGTCGGGAGCGAAGGCGCGGATCGCCGTCAATTGAGCGGAGAAGTCGCTGTCTCCCTCCGTGTACTTGAGCTCTCCGGCGATCGTTCCGCCTTCCCGCTCGAAGCTCTCGCGGAACGCCTGGGAGAGCCCGACGCTGTAGTCGCTGCGCGCGTCCACGAGGATCGCGGCGGACTTCGCCTTCAGGTCCCGGCGGGCGAACGACGCGAGGACCGCTCCCTGGTAGGAGTCGGTGAAGCACGCCCGAAAGATGTAGTCCCCCTTCTTCGTCACCTCGACGTTCGTCGACGTGGGGGAAATCATCGGGACGCGATAGTTCTGGGCGATCGGCGCCGCGGCGATCGTGCGCGACGACGCCTGCTCCCCGATGAGCGCGACGACGTGGTCGCGCGTGATGAGCTTGGAGACCGCGGACGCCGCCTCCGAGGCCTCTCCGCGGTCGTCCTCGACGAGGAGCTCGATGCGCTTTCCGCCGAGCACCCCGCCCGCCGCGTTAATTTCCTCGACCGCGAGGATCACGCCGTTTCGCCCCGACTGGGCGAAAGTCGCGGTCGGGCCGGTCAAGGCTCCGAAGAAACCGAACTGGATGCCTTCGGCGCCGGGCGCTTTCTCCGCGCCGCACGAGAGAAGGGGAAGCGCGGCGGCGAGCCCGAAGAGAATCGCGAGCGAGCGCCGGCCGGACACGGGCGGATTATAGGATCGGGTCCATGAACGAGTCGAAGACCTACGACGTCGCCATCATCGG
>DASRPJ010000235.1:0-6501 GCA_035646435.1 Thermoanaerobaculia bacterium
AGGACCGCGACGCCGCCGAACCCGAGGACGAGTCCGGCGAATTTCCTCGGTGTCAGCGAAGAGAGACCGAGCATTCCCTCCATGGCCGCCATCCAGATGGGAATCGTGGCGGCGAGGAGAGCGGCGATGCCGCTCGTGAGCTCGTGCTCGGCGTAGACGACGAGCGTGTTGGCGGCCCCGGCCATCAGCACGCCGGCGATCACCTGGTCCCGCCACTCGCGCGCGCTCTTCGGAAAGCGCGCGCGCGTGAGCAGGGCGATCAGGAGTAGCAGGAGTCCGGCGATCAGGAACCGGACGGCGCCGACGAGGAGAGTTGGGATCGTCTCGATCGCCACCCGGATCGCGGCGAACGTCGTCCCCCAGATGACACAGATCGCCGCAAAGGCGACGTAAGCGCCGAGGCGCTTCTCGCCCGCCGCCTCCCGCGCGCGGCCGAGGCCCGTTCGCGCTACGGAACGACTTCCACGTTCGGGTCGAGAAGCACGCCGTCCACGGTGACGTTGTAGTTGAAGACGCCGAGAACGTCCGGCGGCGTGAGCGCGGCGCAGAAGCGGCCCTTGCAGGTGAGATCGACGAACGGGTTCACGGGCGGCGGGTTGCCCTTCTTGAACTCGACCTTCAGCGACGTGCCGTTCGTCACCCACACGACGATCTCCTGCCTCCGCTTGAGCTTGACCTTCACCGGATTCACCGTGATCGTCGAACCGCTCTTGATGACTTCGACGACCTTCACCTTCACGTTGAGGCGTTCGGCCGTCGGGGTCGGTGTCCGTGTGGGCGGCGTGGTCTGCGCTCCGAGATCGAGGGCTGGAACGAGGAAAGACGAAACGAGCACGAGGGTCCAGAAACGCCCGGAGAGGGCCGAGTGGATGGTCTTGGTCATGTTCTCCTCCAGTTTTCGGCGAGTCTATCGTTTGCGCGTCACGCCCGGCTCTTCGCGGCCGCGAGCGCCTCCGCGAAGGCGGGGAGCTTTCGCAGGTTCGCGAGCTCGGGGTCCCGTTCGAGCTGCGCCGTCCCGAGGCCGGCTTCGAGGGCCTTCCGAATCCAGCCGATCGCCTCGTCGCTCTTTCCCCCGACTTCGGCGACGACGGCCGCGTAGAGGAGGTGGTCGGGGTTGGTCGGCTCGAGCTCGAGCGCGCGCTGGATGTGGCGGCCCGCCGAGTCCGCCCGGCCGAGCTTCGCGTCGCAGATCGCCACCGTCGCGTGAGCGGTGGCGTTGTCCGGGTTGAGCGACAGCTCCCTCACGGCGAGGTGGGACGCCTTCTCGTACGCCTCGGGCGCGCGGCTGGCGAGCTCCGGCGTCCAGCGGTAGGCGTCTCCCAGGTTCGCCCAGTAGAGGTATTTGCCGGGCGTGAGCTTCGTCGCCTCCTCGAACGCGGCGGCGGCGGCGCGGTAGTTCCCGACGTAGTACTCGAGGTTTCCGAGGTTCGTGTAGGCGCCGTCGCTCGGGCTGATCCGGATCGAGCTCTGATACGCCTGCCGCGCCTCCGGGAACCGATCGACCTTGAACAACGCGGCGCCGAGGTTGTTGTAGACGCGGACGCTGTCCGGCCGGAGGCGGACGGCCTCCCGGAACATGGGGATCGCATCGGCGTAGCGGCCCCCGCGAAAGTAGAAGAAGCCGGCCTGGTTGTGGGCCGCCCAGTAGCCCGGCTGCAGCGCGAGCGCGCGGCGGTACGTCGCCTCGGCTCTCGGGTCCCCGGTCGTCCGATACGCGTCGGCGAGACCGAGCAGAGCGTCGACGGACGACGGCTGCTCGGCGAGCGCGCGCTCGAATTCCTTCGTCGCCTCCGCGGCCTTGCCCGTCAGCTTGAGAACCTGCCCGAGCGTCGTGTGGACCTCCGGCAGCCGGTCGTCGAGCTTGCGCGCAGCCTCGCACGCGGCGATCGCGCGGTCCGCAGCCGCGGGATCGCGGGTGATTTCGAACTCGTTCAGGTAGGCGCGGCCGAGCGCCGCCAGGATCAGGGGGGAGTTGGGGTGCCTGCGATCGAGATCCGTCAGGAGACGAACCGCGGTCGCATTCGATTCCGGTACGTCGTAGCGGCGGAGCGCGCCGATCGCCTTCAGGTAGCTCTCCTGTGCCGCGCTCGTGAGGACCGCCGGTTGCGGCTGTGCGCCGCCCGCCCCCGGCGCGGCGCCGAGTCGAGCGAGCACGCTCTCCGCCAGCCGGTCCTGGGCCCCGAAGATGTCGGACGCGAGCGTCGTCACTTCGTCGCCCCACAGCTGCAGGCCGTCCGGCGCCTGAACGAGCGAGCAGGTGATCCGGAGTTGCCCGCCCGCCCGTTGAATGGCGCCTCCCAGGACCAGCGTTGCTCCGGTCGACCGGGCGATGCGCTCGAAGTCCCTTTCGCCGGCCGAGAAGTCGTTCGTCGCGCGCGGGGTGACGATCTGGAGGTCGGGCACGCTCGCGAGCCGCGCGCTCATCGTCTCCGCGAACGCGTCGCCGAGGAGCTGGCCGTCCGGCTGGCCGCTCAGGTCCTTGAACGGGAGGACGGCGAGAAACCGGGTCGAGGCGAGGCGCGCGGACGGCGTCGGCGGCGGAGCGGGGCGTCGGGCGATCCAGACGGCCGCGAGCGCGACGACGACTCCCGCGGCGGCGATCGCCGCAAGGCGTCCGGAAACCCGGCGCCGGGGAGTGGCCCGCACGACCGGAAGAGGGCTCGTCCGAAGTCCCTCCAGCGCATGGTCGAGCTCGATCCGCGCGTCTCCGATGTCCCGGAGCCGGCGGCTCGGGTCCTTCTCGAGGGAGCGGCGAAGCAGCTCGCGGATCCGCGGCGGCGTCTCGTCGGGGAGCGCGTCCCACCTCGGCTCGGACCGGAGGATCGAGGCGATGATGTCCGACGCGGTCTCCCCGGTGAAGATGCGCTCTCCCGTCAGGAGCTCGTAGAGGACGCAGCCGAACGACCAGATGTCGGTTCGCTTGTCGACCGGCTTGCCGCGCGCCTGCTCCGGGCTCATGAACTCCGCGGTGCCGAGGATGACGCCGGGCTGCGTCCCGTCGCTGACGAGAGTCGGCGACAGCGAGAGGTCCGGCTCGGAACCGGTCGCCTTCGCGTCGAAGGCCTTCGCGAGGCCGAGGTCGAGGACCTTCACCCGCCCGTCCGGAGTGACCTTCACGTTGGCCGGCTTCAAGTCCCGGTGGATGATGCCCCGCTCGTGCGCCGCCTCGAGCGCCTCGGCGATCTGGCGCGCGATCTTCAGGGCCTCGTCGAGCGGCAGCGGGCCGTGCGAGAGCCGGTCCGAGAGCGTCTCTCCGGGCACGAGCTCCATCACGATGAACTGGACGCCCTCGGCCTCCTCCATGCCGTAAATCGCGGCGATCGCCGGGTGGTTCAGAGCGGCGAGCATCCGCGCTTCGCGCTCGAACCGCGCCATCCGCTCGGGATCGCGGGAGAACTGCTCGGGAAGCGTCTTGACCGCGACCTCGCGACCGAGACGCCGGTCGTGGGCCCGGTAGACCTCTCCCATTCCTCCGGACCCGAGCGGGCCCAGAATCGAATAGACCCCGAACTTCGAGCCCGGCGCGAGGGGCATTCTGAGTGCGCCGATTCTATGGGAGTCGGTCTATCAGTTCGTCGGGAACCCGCGCTTCTTGAGCAGTGCCGTGACGTCGGGATCGCGGCCGCGGAACTGGCGGTAGGCCTGGGCGCGGTCCGTCGAGTTGCCCGGCGCGAGGATGAACTGCCGCATCTTGCCCGCGACGGTCGGATCGAAGACGTTACCCGCCTCCAGGAACGCTTCGCGCGTGTCGGCGTCCATGACCTCGGACCACAGGTAGCTGTAGTAGCCGGCCGAGTACGAGTCGCTCGTGAACAGGTGGTTGAACTGCGGCAGGCGGTGCCGCAGGGCGACTTCTCTCGGCGCGCCGATCTTCTGCAGGATCTCGCGCTCGAACGCGTCCGCGTCGACGACCCCGTCGGGCTTCGTGTGCATCTCCATGTCGACGATCGCCGACTCCAGGTACTCGACGGTGGTGTATCCCTGGTTGAATTTGCTCGACGCGTCGACTTTCTTCACGAGCGCGTCCGGCATCGGCTTGCCGGTCTTGTAGTGCTTCGCGAACTTGTCGAGGATCGGCCGCGTCAGGACCCACATCTCGTGGACCTGCGACGGGTACTCGACGAAGTCGCGAGGCGTCGTCGCGAGGCCCGGGTAGTTCACCTGCGAGACCAGACTGTGGATCGCGTGCCCGAACTCGTGGAAGAGGGTCTCCGCGTCGTCGAGCGAGATCAGCACGGGCTCGCCGGGAGCGCCGCGCACGAAGTTGTTGTTGTTCGACGTGATCGGCGTGATCGTCTTGCCGGTGAACGTCTCGCGCCCGCGGTAGCCCGACGCCCACGCGCCGGACCTCTTGCCCTTGCGCGCGAAGTAATCGCCGTAGAAGAGGCCCACGTGCGCGCCGGTCGCCTTGTCCTTGACCTCCCAGACGCGGACGCCTTCGAGGAAGACCGGCACCTTTCCGGTGATCTCCGTGAACGTGAGGCCGTACAGCTGCTCGGCCATGTGGAATGAGCCCGCGATCATGTTGTTCAGCTCGAAGTAGGGCTTGAGCTCGTCCTGGTCGAGGTCGTACTTCGCCTTGCGGACCTTTTCGGCGTAGTACAGGTAGTCCCACGGCTCGAACGGCCCCTTCAGGCCGTCGCGACTCGCGAGCCGTTCCATGTCCTTGACTTCTTCGCCCACGCGCGCCACCGCCGCGGGCCACACGCGCATCATCAGAGTCTTCGCCTTCTCGGGGTCTCCGGCCATCGTGTCCGCCATCCGCCAGTGCGCGTGCGTCGGATAGCCCAAAAGCTTCGCGCGTTCGGCGCGCAGCTTGACGATGCGCGCGATGGTCGCGTTGGTGTCGTTCTCCCCGCCGTTGTCGCCGCGGTTCTTGAACGCGTTCCAGACCTTCTCGCGGAGGTCGCGGCGCGAAGAGGAGGTCAGGAACGGATCGACGCTCGAGCGGGTGTTGACCACCGCCCACTTGCCCGCGAGGTTGCGCTCGTCGGCCGCCGCCTTGTACGCCGCGATGAGCGACGGCGACAGGCCCGCCAGGTCCTTCTGCGACTCGAGCACGGTCCACGTGTTCTCGTCGGCCAGCACCTTGTTGCCGAAGTCGGTGAACAAGCCCGCCAGCTCCTCGTTGATCTTCCCGACCTTCGCCTTGTCGTCGGCGGAAAGGTTCGCGCCGGCGCGCACCAGGCGGTCGTAGGTCAGCTCGACGAGCCGGCGCTGCTCGGGGTTCAGGTTCGACTTGTCGCGGGCGGCGTGGATTGCGGCGACCCGCGCGAAGAGCTTCTGGTTGAACACGATCTTGTCGTACGCGGCGGCGATCTTCGGCGACCACTCCTTGTCGAGCGCCTGGACCTCCGGCGTGCTCAGGTTGTTCGTGAGAATCGAGAAGAGCGTCTGCGAGCGGTCCGTGTGTCGGCCGGCGTCCTCGAGCGGCACGAACGTGTTCGTAAACGTCGGCGGCTCGGGGTTCTCGGCGATGACGTCGACCTCGGCGAGCACGAGCGCGAGCCCGGTCTCGAACGCCTTCCCGAACACCGCGACGTTCAGCTTGTCCCACGGCGGCACGCCGCCGTAGTCACCGGGCCAGGCCGCGAGCAGCGGATCCTGGTCCGCGATCGCAGTGAGCCGGGCGACCTCGGCCTGCGCAGCAGCGCGCGCGGAGCTGGCGGCGGGAGTCGCTACCGGCGCCGACTCGACCGTTGCGGCCGGCGGGGACATAGGACCGGACGTCCGGCATGAGGCGAGAAGGGCCACCGCGCAGGACGCCACGACGAGCATTCCGATCGTGTCAACTGATTTCATGGAGTGGGACTTTACCGGGTTGCCCGGCCAAACGCCAAAGTTGTGCCCAGCGTCTATGCGCTGCGGACATCTCGCGCTAGCAGATCGCTTCCGAGCCCCCGCCGGACAGTGCGAGTCACTCCGCGAGAATAACTCCGGGAGATGGGTTCTTTCCTGACTCGTAAACGGTTACGCCGCTCTCGAGTTCGCCGTCAGAACTGAGTCTCACAGTCAGTAGCACAACGAACCTCGCGCCGACCGAATAACCCGTCCGGCGTCGGAGCGAATCGAGCTATCGAGCGAAGGTCACAGACGGGAAGAACTCAACCACGAACAACGTGGTGGTCCTTCCGGAGGACGTGTCGCGCTACGAATCCCGGCACGACCCCCCCGAGCGACTGCTGGAGGCGTCCTTCGAGTTCCTGCTCGAGCGGGAGCGATGGGAATCCATCCTTCCCATTTCGAGCTGCCGCTCATCGAGCAGTACTTCCCCGACTATCCGCGAAGAATCCGCGAGAAGCTGTAGCCGCTTCGCGGCCGCCTCGAGTGGATTGCGGGACCACTTATGAGCCGGATCGGGCGGCCGACGGCGTTGCGGGTTCTCCTTTAACCCCGAAGATTCGAGATCGGCCACAGATCGTCCTGGGTCGGAATGGCTCCTTAGCCGAGGTTGAACTCCACCGGCAGGACCAGTTTCCCCTCCGCCTCGAGTTCCTGCGT
>DASRPJ010000236.1:0-7136 GCA_035646435.1 Thermoanaerobaculia bacterium
GACCGGCGCCCGGATCGAGCGGCAGCCCGCCACGACGGGCGCGACCGCCTCCGCGACCGGAACCATGAGAGGGCTGTGGATCGGCCAGCTCATCGACAGGCGCAGGACGGTCAGGGAGCGGGGCGCGAGGAGGGTGAGCGCCTCCTCGACCGCCTCCGACAAGCCCGTCAGAACGAACTGGGTGGAGGCGTTCACGTTGCCGATCCAGACCGGACGGCCGCGGCCGCGCAGCTCCGCGCACACGTCGTCGACGGTTTCCCGCCGCGCCCCGACGACCGCGCCCATGGATCCGTGGATCCCGAGCCGCTCGGTCTCGCGCCAGACCGCGACGAGGACCTCGAGAGCGTCCTCGTACGAGATCGCGCCGGCCGCGACGAGCGCCGCGTAGTTTCCGAGGCTGTAGCCCGCGGTCGCGGCGGCGTGGACGCCCTGCATCTCGAGGGCGCGCGCGGCGAGCGTCGAGACGAGGTAGACGCCGGCCTGGGCCGCGAGGTTCTCGTGGAGGTCCTTTTCCGGTCCTTCGAAGAGGATCCTTTCGAGGTCACAATCGCACCTTTCCGACGTGCGCGCGAAGAGCTCGCGCGCGGCGGGGTCCGACTCCCAGAAGTCCCGACCCATTCCGACGGTCTCCGCCAGCTGGCCGGAGAAGAGGAACCCGACGCCGCTCATGCGGCCGCGAGAGTCGGGAGCACGTCGGCCAAGGGAACGCTCCCGTCCGCCTCGAGAAAGCGGCGGAAGCGCCCGGGAAGCCGGTCGAGCCGGAGGAAGTGCACCGTTCGGAGGAGCGGCGGGAGCCCGTCCATGCGCGGGTGGGCCGGATCGAACTCCCACGGATGGAACGTGAACACCGCCGGGAAGCCACGGTCTCGATAGGCCTCTTCCGCCGCGGCGATTCGACCCTCGGGGAGGACCCGGAACGGCCAGCCGCCGCCGACCGGGAGCCTCCGGCCGAACCCGCGCCCGGTGAGCGGTGGCACCTCCAGGATGGAAGAGCCGTTTCGCTCGATCCGGTAGGGGCCGAGCGGGTTGTCGAAACGGCCGAGCGGAGGCACCGCCGTCGACGAAGCGTCGCAGGTGAACCCCTCCTCCGCGAGGATCTCGAGCGCCGGATCTCCCGGGTGTCGGATCGACCACTCCGCGGCGCGGTGGGAGCCGCACCGAACTCCCCCGGCGTCCTCGATGGCGGCCCGGGCAGCGACGAGGTCCGCGCGGAACTCGTCCGCGGTCATCTCGTCGGCGCGCCGGTGCCGCTCCCCGTGGACGCCGACCTCATGGCCGCGGGAGAGCGCGTCTCGCACGAGATGAGGCCTCCGGCGCGCGACCCAGCCGAGGAAGAAGACCGTCGCGCGGTGTCCCCCCTGCTCCAGCAAGTCGAGAAGTTGGGTGAGAGTCGTCTCGATCCGCGACGGAAAAGCGTCCCATCGCCGCCAGTCGGAGTAGTAGTCCTCGCCGCAGACGTGAAACCAGTCTTCGGCGTCGATCGTGAGGACGCGGGGAGCGCGGTCGGGCGTGCGGAGAAGGGTGATCTGAGGCGACGACACGGGGCGGGGATTCTAGTTGCTGACCGGGAAAGGATCGCTACGGTCGCGTGGGGCGTTCGGGTATGGCACGCGCTCCTCGCCGATTCGCGCAGCCGCCGATGGCGCACGGGCGGACGGGGGTCTCCCGGTCGGGTGCGAGCGTGAGCTCGTAAACACCGCCCAGATCCTCGTGGTGGCCGACGGCTGCAAGAATTCTCGAGGGCGACTGAGGGTCGAATGCAATTCCCGAGAAAAATGAACCCTGCGGTAGCCCGTTACCGAGCGACGCCCACGTCTGCCCCCGGTCATCGCTTCGGAAGAACCCGGAACGCCCACCCGCGTAGATCCGCTGCGGGCGACGTGGGTCCACGACGACTGGTCCGACGGACAAAGCGGGTCCTCCCTCGAGCTCGAGCCAGGTCGTTCCTCCATCGGTCGATCGGAGGACGCCTCCGGGAGGAACGAATCCTCCTGGAGCAACTCCGCTGTACCCCCAGCCTACGTAGATAACTCGCGGATCGAGGGGGTCGATCGCGATTGAATAGACGCCCCGCGAACGCTGCCGATAGAGCATCGTCCAGCTGCTCCCGCCGTCGGAAGTCCTGTGAATCTCTCCGTCCGACGTGCCGGCGTAAAGAACGAGGGGATCGAGTGGATGGACCGTGAGGGCGGAGACAAAGGTTCCGCTCAGTCCAACGAAAGTCCAGGACTCGCCCTCGTTGGGGCTCCGCCAGATGCCGGCGTAGCCGACGCCGACGTAGAGCGTCGACGTCGGCACCATCGTGAGCGGGTAGAAGCCCTGGTTTTCGGGAAGTCCGACGTCGGCCCGCGCCCAATTCGCGCCTCCATCCCGGGAACGGAAGAGTCGCGGAGTGAGGGAGCTGCTCGCGTAGAGTTTGGAAGAATCTCTCGGGTCGATCCAGAGGCCTCGGATTTCGCCGTACGGCAGAAAGAAATCGGTCAGGGTCCAACGGGCGCCCGAGTCCTCGCTCCGAAAAACCCCGCCATCGGTAACCGCATACACCCGGGTCGGGACGGCCGGATCGAACAGGACCTGCAGGGTTCGAACGGAGCGGAAGCTCCCGTCGAGCCGGCGCCAGGTCGCGCCTCCATCGGTCGTCTTCGTGATCCCTCCCTCGGTTGAATAGACGGTTGCCGGTTGTCGCGGATCGATCTCGAGATCGCTGACATACGACCCGAGAACGGCGTGCGCCGGAAACCAGCTGGAACCGGCGTCCACGCTTCGAAAGACGCCCTGGTTGTAGACGCTCGCGTAGACGGACGTACCGTGAGCGGCGATCGCGATCGGATGAAAGCCTGCGGGGAGGCCGGCACCGGAACGGTTCCAACTCTCCCCCCCGTTCGACGTCTTGAAGAGTCCCTTCGCCGTACTGGCGTAGAGGGTCTGTGGCGACTGCGGGTCGAGCGCGAGCGCCAACACCTCCGCGCCGCCGAATTGCGGATCGTCGAGCTCGAGTCCTTCGTTTTGAGAAGTCCATCGAAGCCCGCCATCGACGGTCTTGTACATACCCTTCGAGGTCGCCGCATGAAGCGTCAACGGATCGGCAGGATCGACGACGATCTCCATGATGCCCAGAGAGTCGGCGCCTTCCCCGCTCGAGCCGAGTATCTGAACCCAGCTCTCCCCGGCGTCGCCCGACTTGAAAACTCCCCGTGGACTGATTCCGGCGTAAACCGTCCGGGGAGTCGACGGGTCGACCGCGAGAGCCCTCGCCGCGATTTCCCCCAGGGAGCCCAGGCCCTCTTTGATCGGTCGCCAGGACGCCCCGCCGTCGACGGTGCGGAATACACCGAGCTGGTAGAGAGCCGCATAGACGGTCGATCGAGAATGCGGGTCCACTGCCAGGCGGAAGGCGTTCCCTTCCAGTCCGCGTCCGGCGGGCACCCAGTCCCTTCCTCCGTTGACCGTCTTGAAGACCCCGCCCGACATGCTCAGGTATACCGTGGCAGGGTCCTGAGGGTCGATCGCAAGTGCCTGACCGTAGCCCCCTCCCGGAGCGTACGGTCCCGTTTTCGTCCACCGCTCGAACTCTCCGACCGCCGACGCGCAAACGGACCACCCGAGGAGACAGAACACGAGCAGTCTCCGGGCCGGAGGACCGAGCTTCGCTTTGTCCAGGGAGTTCACAGCTACAGAGAGAGTTTACCAGCCTGAAAGGGCACGGAGACGGACTCAATCGACCTCGAACACCTTGTAATACACGGCTCCCCAGGAGACCGTCCACGTGTCCCGAAAGGGCCGGTAGTGGGAGGGTTCGCCGTCGTAGATAGCCCGCACTGGGACGCTCCGGAATCGACGCACGCGGGGCGCGGCCTTGAGCAGGATCTCGGTTTCGATCGAATACCCCTTTGCCGAGAGTGACAGCCGCCGCAGGATGGGCGCGGCGATCACTCGGTATCCGGACTGGCCGTCCTCGACCTCGTGACCGGTCATGCGGGTCAGGATCCGGCTGCCGATCTCGTTCGTCCGGAAACGGACCTTCGGGATGCCGTCGCTCCCCTGCATGCGGGAGCCGATCACGAAATCCTCCCCGCTCCGCGCCGCTTCGAGAAGCGCGGGCAGGTCCTCCGGGTCGTGCTGCCCGTCCGCGTCCACGAAGGCAACGTGAGTGGCGTCCGTCGGGAGGACGAGATCGAGCCCCGCTCGAATCGCAGCGCCCTTGCCGGAATTCGTGCGGAGGCGAACGACACGCGCTCCCCCGCGCTCGGCTTCTTCGCTCGTTCTGTCGGTCGAGCCGTCGTCGACGACGACGACGTCGGCCAGGTGGCGGCGCAGGCCTTCCACGACGAGGCCGATCGTTTTCTCCGCCTGGTACGCCGGCACGATCGCGACCGGATGAAAGTCGTTCCCCACGCGAGGATCGTAGCGCGCGAAAACTTCTTTCGTTGACTCTCCCGCCACGCTTGTGAAAAAGTTCACAACCCGCGCGGCCCCCCGCAACACGCCGCGCCAGCCGAAACGGGCGCGAGGTGCGGATGGCCGAAAGCTACCTCCCGATCCTCATCCTGATGCTCTTCGCGATCGGCGTAGCCGGCGTCATGCTTCTTCTCTCCTCCGCGCTCGGGCCCCGCCTTCGCACGCGGCGCAAGCTCGACACCTACGAGAGCGGGATGCCGCTGCTCGACGCCTCTCGCAAGCGGATCTCGATCCAGTTCTTCCTGATCGCCATGGTGTTCATCCTGTTCGACGTCGAAATCGCATTCCTCTACCCGTGGGCCGTGGTGTTCCGGGAAGGCGGGATCCCGCTCTTCGTCGAGATGCTCGTCTTCCTCGGGGTCCTCGCCGTCGGATACGCCTACCTCTGGAAGAAAAAGGCCTTCGACTGGTGACCGGCCGTCGATACGGGATCGAGTCGGCCGGACACGCTGCCCTGTTCCCGCCGGAGGCGCGGGACCGCATCGACGCGATCCTCGCCCGCTACCCGACGAAGCAGGCGGCCCTCCTGCCCATCCTCTGGGTCGCCCAGGAGACGTGGGGCTGGATCTCCCGGGAAGCGGCGGAAGAAGTCGCCCGCATCGTCGAAGTGTCGCCGGCGCACGTCTCGGGAGTCCTCACCTTCTACACGATGTACAACCTCGCGCCGGTCGGCCGGCATCACCTCCAGGTCTGCACGTCGATTTCCTGCCACCTCGCGGGCGCGGGAGACCTGGTCGAGCACTGCCGCCGGCGGCTCGGAATCGACCTCGGCCAGACGACCCCCGACGGGAGGTTCACGCTCACGGAGGTCGAGTGCATCGCCGGGTGCGACCGGGCTCCATCGATGATGGTGAACGACGCGTACCACGAGCCCATGAACGCGGCGAAGCTCGACGCCCTCCTCGAGCGGCTGCCATGACGTTCCAGCCCGTCCTCCTCGCGCGCGTCGGACGCGACCGCTCCCAGGACATCGACACGTACGTCGCCGACGGCGGCTACGGGACGCTCCGGAAGGTGCTCACCGGCGGCGGGACGCCGGAGTCGGTGACGGAAGAGGTGAAGAAGTCGGGGCTGCGCGGCCGGGGAGGGGCCGGCTTCCCCACGGGCGTCAAGTGGGGCTTCGTCCCGAAGGACACGAAGGGAAAGCCGGTCTATCTCCTCTGCAACGCGGACGAGTCGGAGCCGGGGACGTTCAAGGACCGGCTCCTGATGGAGGCCGATCCCCATCAGCTCCTCGAGGGTCAGATCCTCTCGGCATTCGCTCTCCGCTGCCGGACCTCCTACATCTACATCCGCGGCGAGTTCTTCCACGGCGCGCGCGTCCTCGTCCGGGCGATCGAGGAGGCCTACCGCGAGGGGTACCTCGGCGAGAACATCCTGGGTTCCGGCTTTGCCCACGACATCACGGTGCACCGCGGAGCCGGCGCCTACATCTGCGGCGAGGAGACCGGGCTGATCGAGAGCCTCGAGGGCAAGCGCGGGCAGCCGCGGATCAAGCCCCCCTTCCCCGCGGTCTTCGGCGTCTTCGGCGCGCCGACGATCGTGAACAACGTCGAGACCCTCTGCTGCGTGACGCACATCATGGGCCGCGGCGCGGAGTGGTTCGCGAAGATCGGCAGGAACGAGAAGAACACCGGGCCGAAGCTCTACTGCCTCTCGGGCGCCGTGAACCGCCCCGGCGTCTACGAGGCGCCGATGGGCCTCCAGATGAAAGAGCTTCTCTTCGGCCCGGACTTCGGTCAGGGGATGAAGGACGGCCGGAAAGTGAAGGCGGTGATCCCCGGAGGCGCTTCCGCCGCGATGCTCACGCCCGAGGAGATCGAGGACTGCCCGCTCGACTTCGACGGCCTCGCGGCGAAGAAGTCGATGCTCGGATCCGCCGCGATCATCGTCATGAACGAGGACACCTGCATCGTCGACGCGGCGACGAACCTCGCGAAGTTCTTCTCCCACGAGTCGTGCGGGCAGTGCACCCCGTGCCGGGAGGGGACGCCGTGGCTCTACCGCGTGCTTTCGCGGATCGAGGCGGGCGAGGGGCGGATGGAGGACATCGACCTGCTCGAGAAAATCTCGAACCAGATGGCCAACGGGATGACGATCTGCGTTTTCGCGGACGCGGCGATTGCGCCGGTGCTCTCTTCCATCGGCAAGTTCCGCGACGAGTACCGCTACCACGTCGAGAACAAGCGGTGTCTCGTGGGTTCGAGGACTGCGGCAGCGGTGATCGCATGAGCACCCCGGCGACGCCGCCGACCCCGCCGCCTCCGGCCGCGCCCGAGAAGAAGACCCTCACCATCGTCTTCGACGGGAAGCCCGTGGAGGTGCCGCCCGGCATCAACCTGATCGAGGCGGCGAAGCTCGCCGGGATCGAGATCCCCCACTTCTGCTTCCACCCGCGGCTTTCGGTCGTCGGGCAGTGCCGCATGTGCCTCGTCGAGATCGAGGGGATCCCGAAGATCCAGGCGGCCTGCACCACCCCGTTGAAGGAAGGCCTCGTCGTCAGGACGACGACGGAGAAGGTCCGCGACTCCCGCGCCGCGAACATGGAGTTCCTGCTCATCAACCATCCGCTCGACTGCCCCATCTGCGACCAGGCGGGCGAGTGCAAGCTCCAGGACAACGCGTTCGGCTACGGCGAGCAGCGGTCGCGCCACGACGAGCGGAAGCGCCAGTACGCC
>DASRPJ010000237.1:0-8000 GCA_035646435.1 Thermoanaerobaculia bacterium
AACCGGTGAATAGCCTCCAGATACCGAAGATCGCCACGTCACCAATACCGAGAATCGCTCGGCACGCGAGGGTGTTAGGACAGAGGGCGGTTCTCCGCAAGAGCAAAACAGCGTGTTCCAGATCGTCGAAAAAGGGCAGAAGCCTTTCCCGGTGGAGAGGGCGATCCTGCTATCGCTCGCCGGGCACGTCCTGATCGCCATTGCTCTCCTGACCGCACCCCCGACCTCGAGCGCACCGCCGAAACCCGGCGGGCTTCTCGCCGCTTTCCTCCCGCCGGAGCCGGAGCGGGAGGATCCGCCGATTCCCGTCGTCTTCCGCGAGGCGCCGGGGCCGGCGCGCGAGAACCCGCGTCGGGCGGACCTTTCGGACGCGACCCGTCGCGCCGGCGGGGGAGACGCCGCCCGGCCCAAGGCCCAAACCCCCTTCTTCCAGCCCCTTCCGGGCATCGAGGGGCTCGAGCCCGGGCGGCGAGGGAGCCGGGACGCTCCCGTTGCGCAGGCGCCGCGTGGCGCGGCGCAGGCGAGGCGCGGGGAGCCCGAAGGGGCGCGGCAGGACGATCCGGGTAAGGGAGTGTTCGGCCCCCGCGGAGAGACCTCGACGGAATCACCGGTGGCGGCCAACGGGGCTCCCGCCCGCCAGGGGGAGCGTCTTTCAAGCCTCGATCAGGCAATTCGGGACGCGGCGCGGGTCACCGCAGCGGGAGGCTCCGGTCAGGAGGGGGCCGGGTTCCCGAACCCGGACGGCGGCTTCGTCGACTCCGGCCCGCTCTCTTTCGACACGACCTGGTACGACTGGGGCCCCTACGCCGCCGAGATGGTGCGCCGCATCCGGCTGAACTGGGACATACCGGAGCTCGCCCGGCTCGGGTGGAAGGGCAAGCTCACGATCCGCTTCTTCATCCTGGCCGACGGGACCGTCGCGGACGCGACGATCATCCGGCGCTCGGGCGTCCCTCCGTTCGACTTCGCCGCGCTCCAGGCGATCCTGAAATCTTCCAAGTTCCGCCCGCTGCCGGGCGACCTCCAGTCGGATCGGGAGGGGGTCACCGTAACCTTTTTCTACAATATTCGTCCGGAAAAGGAGGCCCGCCCGGAGGGCACACGATGAACGACCCGGCAGAGATCCGCTCGGCGCTCGAGAGCGCCAGGACGATCGCCGTCGTCGGCTGTTCCCCGAACCCGGAGCGGCCCTCGAACGCCATCGCCCGCTACCTGATGGAGCAGGGTTACCGGGTCGTCCCGGTCAACCCGGGCCACTCCCGGATCCTCGGGGAGACGTGCTACCGGTCGCTCGAGGAGGTGCCCGCGGACGTCGCGATCGACATCGTGGACGTGTTCCGCCGATCCGACCAGGTGGCCCCCGTCGCCGAACAGGCGATCGCCCGGGGAACCCGGTTCTTTTTCATGCAGCAGGGGGTCGTGGACGAGCGTTCCGCTCGTCTTCTCGAAGATGCCGGTATCGCCGTGGCCATGGACCGCTGCATACTGGTCGAGCACGCCAGCCGGGGGATCTCCTCCCGGAATTTCGACGCCCGGCGGGCGCGTTAGGTTTTTCTGACCAAAGGTGTATTGGCAACGGTGAACTGCGAACATTGAAACTAAGTCCCGCCTTACCGGACGGGGCGGAGGAGTAAAGAGAAAATCCATGGAGAAATCCACAAAACGGGCCCTTTCGTTCTCCGTGCTCATCGCCGCGGCCGTCATCTTCGGGATGGTCGTCGCGAGCTCGGTCAACGTCACACCGCGGTCGGAGGCGCAGCGGGAAGCTCCCGCTCGGGCGCGCTCCGGCTCCGTCCTGCTCCCTTCCTTTGCGGACATCGCCGACGAGACGATGCCCGCGGTCGTTTCGATCACCTCGACCGAGATCGTGAAGGGGTCCTCCCGGCGCTTCGTCTCCCCCTTCGGCGGCGGGGGCGGCGGCAACGGCGACCCATTCGAGTTCTTCTTCGGACCGCAGCAGCGCCGCGGCCAGCCGCAGCAGCAGCCCCGCGACGACGAAGAGCACCCCGAACGGCAGGGCGGAACCGGTTTCCTGATCTCGGAGGACGGCTACATCGTCACCAACTACCACGTGATCGAGAACGCCGACAAAGTCGAGGTCCGGCTCTCCAACCGCGAGCGGCTGACGGCCCGGATCGTCGGGCGCGACCCGGCGACGGACCTCGCGCTCTTGAAGATCGACGCCAAGACGACCCTGAATCCCCTTCCGCTCGGCAACTCCGACTCGCTCCGCGTGGGTGAGTGGGTGATGGCCATCGGCGACCCGCTGAACTTCGACAAGAGCGTCACGGTGGGTGTCGTCTCCGCGAAGGGCCGCTACGGCCTGACGGCGGACCGGGCGACCAGCTCCTTCGAGAACTTCATCCAGACCGACGCCGCGATCAACTCCGGCAACTCGGGCGGCCCGCTGATCAACGTCAACGGCGAGGTCATCGGGATCAACACCGCCATGTTCCGGCCCGCGCAGAACATCGGCTTCGCGGTTCCGATCAACACCCTGAAGAGCGTCCTGCCCCAGCTTCGCGAAAAGGGGAAGGTCACGCGCGGCTTCCTCGGCATCAATATCGAGAACGTCGACAGCGACAAGGCCGCGGCGTTCAAGCTGAAGTCACTCGACGGCGCCTTCGTTCAGTCCGTGGAGTCCGGCCGGCCCGCCGACAAGGCGGGGGTTCGCCCCGGCGACGCGATCGTCCGCGTCGACGACCTTCCGGTCAAGGACACGCGGGAGCTCATCGGCTACGTGTCCGGCAAGGCGCCGGGCAGCAAGGTGCGCCTCGGGGTCGTCCGGGACGGGCGGGACATGACCCTGACCGCGACGCTCGCGGAACGCGACGCCGCGTCGAGCGAGGAAGAGGAGCCGGGCAAGGCGAGCTCCAACGACTCGCGCGAGCGCATCGGCGTCTCGGTCGCGGACTTGACGCCGCAGGTGCGGCAGGTCCAGGGCATCCCGGCGTCGGTGTCGGGGCTGCTCGTCGTCAACGTCAAGGAGGTCTCGGCGGCCGCGGATGCCGGGATCCGGGAGGGCGACGTCATCACGGAGGTCAACGGCCGCCGGCTGACGTCGATGGACGATTTCGGCAAGCTCGTCTCGGGTGCGCGAAAGGGCGACTACCTGAGGCTCTACATCCTTCGGTCCCGACCCGCGCCGGTCTCGTTCTTCGCCCTCGTGAAGATCGAGGAGTAACAAGCTTTTCGGAGATTCGAGAACGCCCGCCGCCCGGCGGGCGTTTTTATTGGGGAACAACCGGGCGCAATCCCTGCATTTACACGTTGGCATGAGCCAGAAGGTCCTCGTCGTCGACGACGACGCCGGCATCCGCGACACGCTTCGGATGATCCTCGAGTACGAGGGTTACGAGGTGTCGACGTCGCCGGACGGGAAGACCGCGCTCGCCGACCTCGACGCAGGTCCGGTCGACGCGGTCCTCCTCGACATCAAGATGCCGGGCATGGATGGCCTCGAGGTTCTGGACCGGATCGTCGCGAAGGAGACCGCCCCGCCGGTCCTGATGATCTCCGGGCACGGCGACATCGCGACTGCGGTCGAATCGACCCGGCGCGGCGCGGTCGACTTCCTGGAGAAGCCCCCCCAGCGGGAGCGCATCCTCGTCTCTCTCCAGAACGCGCTCTCGCGCAACAAGCTCCGCGCGGAGAACGAGAGACTCCGGACCGCCCTGGAGGAGGAGTCGGTCCTCGTCGGCAAGAGCGCCCCGATGCAGCGGCTCCGCCAGGAGGTCGCGCGCGCCGCCCCGACCGGCGCGACCGTCCTCATCATGGGGGAGAGCGGGACGGGCAAGGAGCTCGTCGCGCGGGAAGTGCACCAGGCTTCGCGGGTCGCGAGCGGTCCGCTGATCCAGGTCAACTGCGCGGCGATCCCGGAGGAGTTGATCGAGTCGGAGCTCTTCGGCCACGAGAAGGGATCGTTCACCGGAGCAGTGCGGCGCCAGACGGGCAAGTTCGTCGAGGCGGACGGCGGCACGATCTTCTTGGACGAAGTGGGAGACATGTCGGCGCGGACCCAGGCGAAGGTCCTGCGGGTCCTCGAGGCGGGAGAGGTCGAGCCGGTCGGCGCGGCGCGGGTCCGCCAGGTGAACGTGCGCGTGATCGCGGCGACGAACCGCGACCTGACGGAGGCGATCCGGGAAGGACGGTTTCGGGAAGATCTCTTCTTCCGCCTGAACGTCGTCCCCGTCCGGACGCCGCCGCTTCGCGAACGGACCGACGACATTCCGGAGCTCGTCGAGCACTTCACGCGGCGATTCTGCGCGCGCGACCACTGCCGGCCCCGCCGGTTTGGCGCGTCCGCGCTCGCGCTCCTGAAGGCGAGGTCGTGGCCCGGAAACGTCCGGGAGCTGAAGAACCTCGTCGAGCGGGTGCTGATCATGACGGACGCGGACCCGATCGAGGCGAAAGACCTGCCGCCGGAGGCGCGCGTCTCGCCCAGCGAGATTTCCGAGCGCGGGCTCGGGATGGCAACGCTCTCCGAGTTCAAGGAGTTCGCGGAGCGCCAGTTCCTGATGGCGAAGCTCCGCGAGAACGGCTGGAACATCAGCCGCACCGCCGAAGCGATCCAGACCCCGCGTTCGAACCTCTACAAGAAGATCGAGCACCACCGGATCACGCGGGACACGTAGAGAGCCGCCTCCCGGGGGCTGATACCTTCTCCCGGTGACCGTCGACGAGCTGATCGAGACGGGGGCCTATCTCACCGGCCACTTTCGTCTCTCTTCCGGCCTCCACTCCGACCGGTACCTCCAGTGCGCGCGGCTTCTCATGTGGCCCGAGCGCGCGGGGGAGGCCGGCCGCGCCCTGGCCGCGAAGCTCGCTCCCTTCTCGCCGCAGGCGGTCGTGTCTCCGGCGATCGGGGGGATCGTCATCGGCCACGAAGTCGCGCGGGCTCTCGGCGTCCGGGGACTCTTCGCGGAACGGAAGGACGGCGCGTTCACCCTCCGGCGCGGATTCGCGCTCTCACCCGGTGAGCGCGTGGCCGTCGTCGAGGACGTCTTCACGACGGGAGGCTCGACGCGGAAAGTGTGCGCGGCCGTCAGGGCGGCGGGCGGGGCGGTCGTCGCGGTCGGATCGATCGTGGACCGCGGGCTTCCCCAGGGCGCGTTTCCGGTCCCGTCCTTCTCGGTCCTCTCTCTCGACGTTCCCGCCTGGCCCGAGACGGAGTGCCCGCTCTGCGCCCGAGGCGTGGCGTTCGACGTCCCCGGGAGCCGTCCCGCCGCGAATCCGCGCGGCTGAGCGAAAAAAGCGCGCGTCGTTCCGCCGGTTTCCGTCTTACGCTTGCCTCCATGGAAATCACGAGAATAGTTGTCTACTGCAGCGCGAGCGCGACGAGGGACCCGGCAGTGGAAACCGAGATTCGGGTTTTCGGGCGCGAGATCGCGCGCCGCGGCATCGACCTGGTCTACGGCGGCTCTTCGCTCGGGCTGATGGGCGCGCTCGCGGACGAGGTGCTCGGCGCGGGCGGCAAGGTCATCGGGGTCATCCCGAAGACCCTCCTCGGCCGCGAGGCGGCCCACAAGGGCCTGACGGAGCTGAAGGTCGTTTCGACGATGCACGAGCGCGAGCAGGTGATGTCGGACCTCGGCGACGCGTTCGTGGCGTTCCCCGGCGGATTCGGGACGTTGGTCGAGATCATCGAGATGATCACGTGGAAGCAGCTCGGCATTCACGGCAAGCCGATCGTGATCGCGAACATCGGCGGGTATTTCGACGCCCTCCTCCAGCAGTTCGACACGGCGATCCGACACCGCTACGCGCGTCCGGAGGACAAGATCCTCTGGGCGGTCGCCGAGAGCACGAAAGCGATCCTGACGCTCCTGGACGGCGCCCCCGTCCTCTTCCGCAAGTCGGGGGACTGGGCGTAGTAGACCTCCAGTCACCCGGGACACTGCGGTCAGGTTGCTCACTCCTCTTTTGAGAACTGTCAGTCAGCCAGTGACGGCTTTGAAACTCCTTGGCTCAGGGCCAAGGTCTTGTAGACACAATTCCCGCGCCACACACAGCAGACTCTGCTACTGATAGCTGACAAAAAGAGGTCGCCTTGATAACAGGCGGTAGGCTGGAGTGCTGCTCACCCATTTGGTGTGTCGCTCGTCCGCGGTCATAAGGGTTGACATGGCTCAAGCAGCGGCCGTAGTGTCCATTCAAAACCCGCTCCCGACCGATCCAGCTCCGTTGCCGCGCCAGGCACCCCAGCGATCCCTCGGCCGCATATAACGGAGGAAAACCGATGCTTCTCAACCGCGCGGTGCGGCCGACGCTGGTTCTATTTCTTCTTTCGGGCAAGCTGGCGGAGGCGCTACGGGCGGGAGTCAAGCGTGTGGGTTCCGGCGGGAATGGTGGGAACGCGGCATGGAGCAGTTCACAACGTATGTTTCTGAATGCTGTGACTGCCCCCCCGGGTGTCGTACATATTCGCACTATGATATCGTCCCGTTTGACGAGTTTCTTCGCTTCGAAGACCGAGGGACTCGCGGGCGCCCTATCTTAGCCTTGCCTTGCTCGCAACCGGACGGCCAGCGCCAGTGGCATTTCCAGCCTCCGACCTGGAACCGACAGTGAGGCCCGACGCGACCACCCATCAGCCTTCTACTTGGCTAATAGACATTCTACGGGTTGCAGGGATAGCTTTTCTTGCCAACTACGCAGCGGCGCTGCTCAGTCTCGGCTGGGACTGGCTTGGCCTATTCGGCGTGCCAGGTTCCTACCAATTAGACATCTCCGACGGTCTGGTGGCCGGTGTCCCCTGGCTGCTCGTCGGCGCAGCGGGTGGCTGGATAGCTGCTTCTACAGCGGCGGCGGATAGGTGGCGATGGTCAGTCGTAGTCCTGGCAGTGCTTTTCGTTTGCCAGCATTTTCTCAGCGGGGGGGTCTGGCGCATGACCGCTCACAGCATAGAGGTGTTTGCTTTAGGCGCCGCTCTAATGAGCGGTGCCGGTGCAGTGCTCGGTGGCCTCCTTCAGCAGCGGAGGCGTCGCCGCGACGTAATGGCAACTGGTGAGCCGACGTGATGTGCGCGGTTCTGCTGCTTCCAGTTCGGTCGATTGCAGCCTCCGACCGATTCGCCTACGCACGAAATTCGTCGCAGGCGTTCATCGATCCAACCACCGGATTCTGGCGCCTTGCTACGGTTTCAGCGGGGGCTCTTTTCCGGAAGAGCGCTCCAAGGTGCCTGGCTTGCGCATCTTCAGCTCCTCGAGCAGCGTCCGGTTGATCCCGACAAGGTCCGCCAGCAGTGCGATCAGGAACGTCTGCGCCCCGACGACGATCAGGACCGCCGCGAGGATGAGCGACTGCACGTGCCCGCCCGGGTTCTCCCCGAAAAAGTAGAACCACAGGAACCGCAGCCCGAGCAGGAGACCGGCAACCAGGAACAGGCCCGCAGCGGCGGAGAACATCTTGAGCGGCTTGTAGAGAGCCGTGATCCGCAGGACGTTCGCACCCTGCACGAGCACGTACTTGCCGGCCGATGGGAACAGACGCGATCGCCGTGCGGTGGGGCGGGCCGACACGGGTACCGAGGCGACCCGCAGATCCTTCGAGCCCGCCTGGATCAGGGTCTCGAGCGTGTAGGTCATCCGGGAGAACACGTTCACCCGCCGGGCCGCCTCGCGCGAGAGGGCGCGGAATCCCGAGGCGGCGTCGGGGACCTCGAGCCCGGAAGCCTGCCGGACCGCCCAGCTCCCGAGACGCTGGAAGAGCCGTTTGGCCGGGGAAAAGTGCGCGAGCTTTCCGGCGGCCCGGTCGCCGACGACCAGATCGGCGCGCCCCGCGAGCACCGGCTCGACGAGGGCCGGGATGTCCGCGGGGTCGTACTGGAGGTCGGCGTCGAAGTTCACGATGACGTCCGCGCCCATCGCGAGCGCTTCCTCGAGCCCGATCGAGAACGCCGCCGCGAGCCCGCGGTGAGAGGGGAGGCGCACGACCCGGTCCGCGCCGTTCGCTCGCGCGACCTCGGACGTCCGGTCGCTCGAGCCGTCGTCGATGACGAG
>DASRPJ010000238.1:0-12765 GCA_035646435.1 Thermoanaerobaculia bacterium
TCGACGTCGGAGAAATCGAGGAAGAGCGCGTCCGGTCGCTCCGCCGCGAGCGCTTCCGCGGAGGTAGGACCGGTCGCGACCGCGATCGTCCGGGCGCCGAGCGCGCGCCCGCATCCGACGTCGTGAACGGAGTCCCCGACGATGACGACGGACTCGCTCGGAAAATCCCGACCGGTTGCTTCTCGGGCTCGCACCACGGCGATCGGCGGCAGGCAGTAACGGTCGGCGGAGTCGTCCCCGAAGGCGCCGAAGGGGAAGTATCGGTTCAGCCCGGCCGGCTCGAGCTTCAGGCGGGCCCCCCGCTCGATGTTTCCGGTCAGCAGCCCGAGCGTGACCCGCGGGTCGTGGGCGAGACGATCGAGGAGCGACGGAACGCCCGGTTTGACGACGACGGCCTCCGGCCGGAGGCGCCGGGACAGCTCCTCGACGTAGCGGTCCAGGACGGAGTCGAGCGCCGCTTCGAAGCGCGGCCGGCCTACCGCGTCCATCACCAGCTCGCGGAGGATCTGGGGGTCGGTCTTGCCGGAGAAATCGTTTCCCTCGGACGATCCTTCCCAGCCGAGGACCTCGGCGAGGGCCGCGAGAATCGACTCGCGGGCGGCCCGTCCGGCGGAGAGGAGCGTACCGTCGACGTCGAAGAGAACGAGTCGGGCGCCGTTAGAGGTTTCCGCCATCGGTCCGGGTCGTGCCGAGCACGTCCGCATCATACGAGAACCGTTTGGAGTGCCACTCGGCGATTGCCACGAGCCCGCGCCGCCAGTAGTTCCAGTCGTGATCGCCGGGCTCGAGCACCACCTCCGTCGGGATCCCATGCTCGTTCATGTAAGACCCGAACTGCGCGGCGACGCGGTCGAGCCCGTAGAAGTCGTCGGTTCCCGCGCGCAGGTGCGCTCGAAAAGGGGGTCGGTCGAAGCGAACGTCGTGCAGGATCTCCCAGACGTCGTTCGCCGCCAGCGTGTTCGCGTCCGGCCGGTCGCCGAAGACCCGCTTCAACGTCAGCCGCGTGATCAAGTTGTAACGATCGAGGTCCTCCCACTGGATGGGGATCAGAGCGCCCGAAAGCGCGGAGACCGACCCGAAGAGGCCCGGATGCTTGAGCCCGATCTTGACGGCGCCGAAGCCGCCCATCGAGATCCCCGTGATCGCGCGCCCGTTTCTTCCGGGCACGATCCGATAACGGGCTTCGAGCTCGCGCAGGAAGTCGCCCGTGAGGAACTCCTCCCATCGCCGCTTTCCGTCGCGCGAGTCCGAGAACCAGGACCCGGAGGCGCCCGGCGCGACGACGAAGAACTCCGGCAGCCGCCCGTCCGCCATCCGCGCGTGGAGCTCGGCCGCCACCCCGCGGCGTTCGAGCGTGCGGACGTTCCCCCAGCCGTCGTGCAGAAAGACGAGAACGGGATAACGCCGCGCGGGCGCCCGCTCGTAGGAAGGAGGCGCGAGCACGAGACAGTCCGCGGTGGAGGGAATGGCGGAAGACGACACCCTCGCGTAAGAGACGCCGGGGCCCGGAACCGTCGCGCAGCCGAACGCGAGCGTCGCGAGCGCCAGGAGGGCCCTGCGGGACATGCCGCTCAGTTTGTCATCCCGCGGCTCCCCTCGCCCTTACTTGCATCCCGAGCCCTTCGCCCTCCCTGTCATCCCGAGCGGAGCGAGGGATCTGTGTCCCTGTTGATTGCGGCCTTCCGCTCAGGGCAGGCTCAGCGAGGGATCTGTGCTCCTCTCGAGAGGGGACCAGATTCCTCGTCGCTTCGCTCCTCGGAATGACAGGGATTGGGGCTCCTCGGAATGACAGGGATCGGGGCTCCTCGGAGTGAGCAGGTCTTACCGGGCGACGGGCGGAGCGAACTCCCTGTCGTCGCGCGCGGAAGAAACGGAGACGTTCTCGAAGAGGATCCGGACCGGTCGGCCGACGAAGGCCTTCTCGAGCGAGAGGGAGACGCCCGAAAACGTCCTCCAGTCCTTCCACAGCGCGACCGTCGGATCTTCCTGCGCCCCGCCGAGGACGTACTCCCACTGAACCATCCGCCGCCCCTCGCGCGTCACCCAGAGCCAGTAGACGTCTTTGGGCGTGAGTCCGACGCCGTCGAACGAGAGGCGGATCACGTCGCAGAGGACGCCGTCCGGACCCGGTTTTTCGCCCGCGTACTCGCGTACGACGCCGGGATCGAAGACCTTCCACGGCGCGAGCAGCCAGTACGTATCGTTGATGAACCGGCCGTACGCCGTCTCGAGGAGCTTCTTCTTTTCCTCCCCCTCGACGGGGCGGCCGTTCACGAGCGTCGTCCCCTCCCGCGTGTTGACGTTGAAGTAGACGGCATACGGCGCGCCGGACTTGTCCGTCCCGAGCAGGCGGTAGTCGCCGGTGTAGCGGTCCCAGAGGTGCCGGAACTCCGCCGAGCGCTTGCCCTCGCGCTCGGCGACGAAGTCGAACCGAAGCTGCCGGGCTTTCTCCCAGGCGGCCTGCCCGCCGAGCGCGTGAACGAGCTCCCGCGCGACCTGGTCCGCGCGTTCGTCGGCGAGAAGGGCCGGCGGCGCGGCGAGCGCCGCGAGCGCGACGAGCCGCGTCGCGAGCAGAGAAACGACCGCGGGCGAGCGCGCTCTCATGGCCGAATCATATTTCCGGCGCGGGCTCCCGGCAGGAACCGGCTCGCAATAAACTGACGGGAATGGAGCTCGACCGGCTGCCTCCCGAGGTCCACCTCGCCCTCTCGGGCGCGGGTTTCCGAGCGCGGCGCCGTCTCGCCCTGCCCTTCCTGACGGTCGATCCGGGCGGATTCCCGCGGGCCGCGCTCCTCACCCTCGGCGAAGTCCGATCCCGCTCGCGCAAGGAGCTCGTCGTTGCCGTCCGCGGCGGCAGCCGGACGGCGGCGAACCTCATCCGCCGGCGGACGGCGACGCTCCTCCTCATCGCCCGCAACCAGGCCGTCTGGGTGCAGACGAAGGCGGGCCGCGGCCACGTCTGCGACTACGACCCGGAGCGCCAGATCTTTCCGCTGTCGGTCGTGCGGGTGAAAGTCGACCGGGCGGCGCCGGGCGAGGAGGGCAACACGCTCGCCGGCGGACCGACGTTCACGGCCCGCAACGCCGACCGGCTCTTTTCCGAAGAGCTGTACGAGGAGCTCGGGCGATGAACTTCCTCGATCGCACCGTTCTCGTGACGGGCGCGTCGCGGGGGATCGGACGCTCGATCGCTCTGCGCTTCGCCGAGGAGGGCGCCCGGGTCGGGCTCGTCGCGCGGAGCGAGTCGGAGCTTCTCGCGACGGCCAACCTCGTCGAGCAGGCGGGCGCGCGAGCGATCGCGATCCCCACCGACATCCGCGACCGCGACGGAGCGGCGGCCGCCGCCGCAAGGGTCGAGGCGGAGCTCGGACCGATCGACGTCCTCGTCAACAACGCCGGCGTCTTCCTGTGGCGCCCGTTCCTGAAGCTGTCTCCCGAAGAGTGGGACCTCGTCGTCTCGACGAACCTGACCGGCGCGGCGAACTTCTGCCGCGCGGTTCTCCCCGGCATGGTGAAGAGGCGGCGCGGGCGAATCGTGAACGTCTCCTCGATCCACGGGATGCGGGGCGAGGCGAACCTCGCCGCCCACAGCGCGGCCAAGTTCGGGTTGATCGGGCTCACGCAGAGCCTCGCGCGCGAGTTCCGGGGCGACAACATCGCCGTCAACGCCGTCTGTCCCGGCACGGTCGAAAACCGGCTGGAAGAGGCCGGCGCCCCGTCCCGCGAGCAACCGCTCGCGGAGAAGCTCTGGCCGCGCGACGTCGCGCGAACGGTCCTCTTCCTTGCCTCGGACGACGCCGCGGCGATCACCGGAGCGGCCCTCGAGGTGCTCGGGGGAACCCACCTCACCATCCAGCCGTAAACATCCCCGTGGCCAGGGCACGAACCGGTCCCGATCGGTGTCCGTGGGCGGAGAGCGATCCGCTGCTCACCGAGTACCACGACACCGAGTGGGGCGTTCCGTCCTACGACGACCGACACCTCTTCGAGCTCCTCACCCTCGAGGGCGCGCAGGCGGGACTCTCCTGGCTCACGGTCCTTCGCAAGCGCGACGGATACCGGGCCGCTTTTGCCGGGTTCGATCCCCGGAGGGTCGCCCGGTTCCGCGCCGCGAGGATCGATCGGATCCTCGAAGACCCGGGCATCGTCCGGCATCGCGGGAAGGTCGAGTCCGTCGTCACGAACGCGCGGGCGGTGCTTGCCGTCCAGCGCGCGAGGGGATCGCTGGCGGAGGAGCTCTGGCGTCACGTCGGGGGTCGCCCGCGCCAGAACCGCTGGCGCAGCGCCGGCGACGTTCCGGCGCAGAGCGCGGAGTCGGTCGCCATGAGCCGCGCCCTGCGCGGGCAGGGCTTCCGCTTCGTCGGGCCGACGATCTGCTACGCGTTCCTGCAGGCGACCGGGATGGTCAACGACCACCTCGTCGGATGTTTCCGGCGCGCGAAGCTCACTTCCCCCACATCATCCGCACCGACACCACGAGCAGGAACCCGGCGAAGATCCGCCGCAGGGTGAGGTCGGAGACGGGCTCGACGATCTTCGCGCCGAGGAACGCGCCGAGGAGGAGCCCGGCGGCGATCAGGAGCGAGTACCGGACGTTCAGGTTTCCGTTCTTCCAGTAGACCCAGGCCCCGAGAGCGCCCACCGGAAGCAGGATCGCGCCGAGCGACGTCCCGACGGCGGCGTGCTGCGACATCCCGTAGAGGAGCGCGAGCGCCGGCACGATGATGAGCCCGCCCCCGATCCCGAACATCCCCGCGGCGACTCCGGCGACGACCCCGATGACGACGAGACCGATGGTCTGCATCCCGTTCCTTTCTAGCGCCTAGCCCCCGATCGGCGCGGGCGAAGGAGCTTCGTCGCGCAGGGTCCGCGCCGCGTCCGGCTCGTCGGTCGTGATCGAGGCCACGCCCGCCGAGAGAAACCGCCGGATCTCCTCGGGCTCGTTCACCGTCCACGGGTGGACGGTCAAACCGGCCGCCGCGGCGTGCTCGAGGAGCGCGGGCGTCGCGAGCTCGCGAGCGGGGCCGATCGCGTCCACGTGGGGAAAAAGGGGGGTGAGCTTCCCCGCTTCCGGAAGGGCGACCGGATGGTCGAACAAGTATCCCGTCGCCAGCCGCGGCTCCACCTCGCGAATCTTTTTCAGGAATTCCACGTCGAACGAGACGACGATGCACCGCGGGACGACGCCGTACTCGGTGGCGAGGCCGGCGATCCGGCGCGCCATCACGCCTCGGTCGTAGTTCGGCGACGACTTGACCTCGACGACATAACGGAGCGCGGGACCGTAGCGGTGAAAGACGTCCTGGAGACGCGGGACTCCATACTCGCCGTGCTCCGATGGAAGCTGCAGGCGCCCGATCTCGCGCGTCGTGAAGCTGCGCACGGGAACGCGCTGGTTCCCGAGGACGACCTCTTCGTCGTGGAACACGACCGCTTCCCCGTCGCGCGTCTGCCGCACGTCGAGCTCGACCGCGTCCACTCCGAAGCTCTCGGCCCAGTCGAAGCTCTCGATCGTGTTCTCGTGGGCGCGACGGGGCGCGCCGCGGTGTCCGACGATCCACGTGCCGTGCGGCTCGCGCCACTCGCTTCGCGCCGGTTCGGTCACGCCGCCGATTGTATTTCCGCGAGGAGCGCCTCCAGAGCGGCGTCGGGATCTGGAGCGGCGGTCAGCGGCCTCCCGACGACGAGGACGTCGGCGCCGGCCGCGAGCGCCGCCGCCGGTGTCGCGATCCGCTTCTGGTCGAACGCGTCGCTTCCGGCAGGGCGGATCCCCGGCACGACGGTAACGAAGTCGGCGCCGCATACCCCGCGGACCGCGGCGAGGTCCCGCGGAGAGCAGACGACTCCGTCGGCGCCGCACTCTTTCGCGAGCGACGCGAGGCGCCGGACGATCCCCTCGGGGTGCCCGGCGACGGGAAGGTCCGCGAGGGCGCGGGCGTCGAGCGACGTCAGGAGCGTGACGGCGACGAGCTTCACTCCGGACGCCGCCGTTTCCGCGGCCTCGCGGGCGGCGAGGAGCATCTCGCGGCCTCCGAGAGCGTGGACGTTGATCATGGCGGCGCCCGACCGGCACGCCGCGGCTACGGAGCGCGCGACCGTGGTCGGAATGTCGTGGAGCTTGAGATCCAGGAAGACCCGCGATCCCGTCGCCGCGACCTCCGCGACGATGGCGGGCCCCTCCGAGACGAACGCCTCGAGGCCGATCTTCAACCATCCCGCGCGCGATCCGAAACGTCGGGCGGCCGCGAGGATCTCGCCGCGGGAGCCGAAGTCGAGCGCGACGCAGAGGCGGTCCTCCCTCATCCCTCCGCGCCCTTTTCACCGCCGGGCGCGAAGCGCTGCGCGCGCCCCACGAGGCTGGCGGCGGTCGCGCCGCGCTCGGTGCAGTACGCCTCGAGCTCCGACACGAGCCGCGCTGAGACTCCGGGGTCGCGGAAGTTCGCCGTGCCCACCTGAACTGCGGAAGCGCCCGCCGCGAGGAACTCGAGCACGTCGTAGAGGTCCGAGATCCCGCCGATTCCCATGATCGGCACGTCGGGAAGGGCGTGGGCGACCTGGAACACCATCCGCACGGCGAGCGGCTTGATCGCCGGACCGGAGAGGCCGCCCGTGCCGAAGGAGAGGCGCGGTCGCGCCGTCGCGGGGTCGATCGACATTCCGACGAACGTGTTGACGAGCGAGAGAACGTCGGCGCCCGCGTCGCGGGCCGCTCGCGCGGACTCAACGAGGTCCGGCGCGTTCGGGGAGAGCTTCACGACGAGGGTGCGCCGCGTCGCGGACCGCACGCGCGCGACCAGCGACGCCGTCGCCGCCGGGGAGTTGCCGAACAGCATCCCGCCCTTCGCGACGTTGGGACACGAGATGTTCAGCTCGATCGCGGCGAGCCCCTCCGCTCTCTCGAGCGCGCCGACGACCGCGACGTAGTCTTCCTCCGTGTCGCCCCAGACGTTCGCGATCACCGTGACGCCGAGAGCCGTCAGCGCCGGCAGCTTCTCTTGGAGGAAAACGTCCACGCCCACGTTCTGCAGCCCGATCGCGTTCAACATGCCGGCCGGGGTCTCGCAGATGCGAGGAGGCACGTTGCCCGCGTGCGGCCGGAGCGAGAGGCCCTTCGTGCAGATTCCGCCGAGCCGCGAAAGGTCCACGAAGTCCGTGAACTCGAGGCCGTATCCGAAGGTGCCGGAAGCGGTCAAAATCGGGTTCCGGAGCGTGAGGGGTCCGAGACGCGTCTCGAGAGCCGCGATCACCGAAGACTCTCCCTCTCCCCCTGGGAGAGGGCCGGGGTGAGGGCATCCCAGGCGATCTTTTCCGGAGCCAGGATCGGCCCTTCGATGCACGAGATCACGAAGGGCTTCTCCGTCGCCGGTATGACGCAGCCGAGGCACGCCCCGAAGCCGCAACCCATCGCCGCCTCGGTCGAGAACTCCGCCGGGACGCGCGCCCGCGCCACGACCGGGGCGAGGGCCGCGAACATCGGCATGGGACCGCACGCGTAAACCCGCGTGTAGGGGCGCGAACGCCCGGCCGCGCGGCGCTCGAAAGCCGCCGTGACGAATCCCCGCTCGCCGAGAGAGCCGTCGTCCGTCGCGAGGAGAGTTTCGCCGGAGACGATCCCGGCGAATCGCTCGCGGAAGCCGAGCTCCGCGGCGTTGCGGCCGCCGAGGTAGAGATCTGCCGTGAACCCCGCGGCCGTCAGGGCGCGGAAGAGGAGCGGGAAAGGCGCCGCGCCGATCCCGCCGGCGACGACGGCGACGGGCTCCGATCGGTCGAGGCCTTCGAGCGAAAACCCGTTTCCGAGCGGCCCGAGGAGCGATGCCCCCGACCCTTCGGCGAGGTGCTCGACGGCGGAGGTGCCGGGCCCGATCGTCCGGACGAGGAACTCGACCTCTCCCGCGACCGGATCGGCGTCCGCGACGGAGTAGGCGCGGCGCAGATAGGGACGGAGGCGGTCCGGGACCTCGAGCATGACGAACTGCCCGGGAAGGACGCCGGAGGCGAGCTCGGGCGCCCGAAAGGTGACCGAAAAGAAACCGGGAGAGAAGACGCGGCGGCGGAGAAGAGTGGCCCGGTGGTCGGCCTTCACCGGGCGGAAGCTATCAGGTCCGGGTCGTCAACCTAGGCGATCGTCCCGTAGGACTCGATCCCCTCGAGGCTCTCCTTCTCGGGCTCGTCGGTGCCGTCGTTCTTCTTCGCGCAACGCTCGCACCGGATCGCTCCTTCCATTTCGACGAAGGGGCGCGTGTAGTTTCCGCAGCCGTGGCACCGACGCAGGGAGCGGTGGTTCGCATGAACCGGCGTTTCGATGCTCAACTGCAATTCCCTCCACATGGCTCTTTCACTTCCTTCTGTCTCTCGACGCCATGGGTAAGAGCAGGCCGCATACCATTCCTCACTTCCTGTGAACAAAGGAGTTAACGCTCATCGGGGTCCCAAACTTGTCGCCTCGGCGACGAAACGTGTCGCAACTAGAGGTCAGCTTTCGGTTGGGGGAATGGAGCTTACTCCCTCAGCCGCTCAAAAGGGGGTCAATCGTGTATTCCTGTACTTCGACGCGTACCGCCAAACTGCGCGCGGACCCCTAAAAGCTCGTCACGCGCTCCAGGGCCTTACGCACGTGTGATGCCTGCGGGAGGATGAAGTCCTCCACCTGGGGCTGGTACGCGACGTAGGTGTCGGTCGCGGCGACCCGCTCGACGGGAGCGTCGAGCCAGGGAAAGAGCTCCGACGAGATCCACGCGGCGATCTCGGCTCCGTAGCCCCAGGAGATCGGGTCCTCGTAGACGACGACCGCGCGGCTGGTCTTCTTTACCGATGCCGCGATCGCCTCCCGGTCGTAGGGCGAGAGGCTGCGCAGGTCGAGGATCTCGACGGTCTTTCCCGTCTCCTCGGTGAAAGCGCTCGCGGCCTGCCAGGACCGGTACACCGTCGCGCCGTACGTCACGATGGTGACGTCGGCCCCTTCCTGCACGACCGACGCCTTCCCGAACGGGACCATGTACTCGGCGCCGGGATAAACGCCCTTGTTGTGCGTCTGGCGGTAAAGGTGCTTGTGCTCGAGGAAGAGCACGGGATCGTCGCACCGGATCGCCGTGCGAAGGAGACCGTTCGCGTCCAGGGCGTTCGACGGCAGCACGACGCGCAGCCCCGGGAGGTGAGTCATCAGGACCGCGCCGGACTGAGAGTGGTACATCGCCCCGCCGCCGATGTAGCCGCCGATCGGGACCCGGACGACCATCGGACAGGCCCACGTGTTGCCCGAACGCCACCGCATCGTGGCGAGCTCGCTCCGGATCTGCATGTACGCGGGCCAGATGTAGTCGTAGAACTGGATCTCGACGACGGGCTTCAACCCGCGCAGCGCCATCCCGATCGCCCGCCCGACGATGTTCGCCTCGGCGAGCGGCGAGTTGAACACGCGGTCCTTCCCGTAGAGGCGCTGCAGGTTGTGCGTGACCTTGAAGACGCCCCCCTTCCCCTTGCACTCGGCGAGGACCTCCTCGCGCGAGGCGTCGGCGACGTCCTGTCCGAACAGGACGACGCGCGGGTCGCGCTTCATCTCGTCGCGGAGGCACGCGTTCAGGAGGTCGACCATCGTCGTCGGCGAGGCGCCTTCCGCGGGAGCGGCGGGCGTGGAGAACGCCGGCGAAGTCGGGTCCACGTCCGGCGAGTAGACGAAGTCGTAGGCGGACTCGGGGGCGGGCAGCTCCGCCGCGAGGGCGCGGTCGGCGGCGGCGTTGACCTCGGCCTCGACCTCCTCCTTCAGCCGCGCGAGCGACGCCTCCGAGAGGATTCCTTCCGAGACGAGGAACCGCGCGAACGTCGTCACCGGGTCCCGGGCGAGGTCGCGGTCGCGCTCCTCCTTCGGACGGTAGAGCGCCTCGTCGTCGGACAGCGAGTGACTGTAGGGGCGGATGACGTGCGCGTGCACGAGGGCGGGTCCACGACGCGCGCGGCAGTGCTCGACCGCCCGGCGCAGGACGTCGTAGGACTCGAGGAAGTCGCAGCCGTCCACCTCCGCCACGAAGAGGTCGGGAAACCCGGTGAGGAGCTTCGAGATGGACCCGCCCGGAGTGTTGACCTCCACTGGGACGGAGATCGCGTAGCCGTTGTCCTCGACGAGGTAGAGGACGGGCAGCTTCAGGTTGCAGGCGCTCGACAGCGACTCCCAGAACTCCCCTTCGGACGTCTGCCCCTCGCCGGAAGAGACGTAGGCGACCTCGTCCTTCTCAAAGCCGCCGCGCGAGGCGAGCTCCGGAATCCGGGAGAGCCGCCAGCCCCCCTCCGCCGCGCCGACGGCGTGGAGGAACTGCGTCCCCGTGCACGACGACTTGGAAATCAGGTTGAGCCGGCGCGAGCCCCAGTGAGCGGGCATCTGCCGGCCGGCGGAGGACGGGTCGTCCCTGGCGCCGACCGACTGGAGGAACATCTCGTACGCGGTGACCCCGATCTGGAGGCAGAAAGCGCGGTCCCGGTAGTAGCAGTCGAACCAGTCGTAGGAAGGCTTCAACAGCATCGCGGCGGCCGTCGTGACGGCTTCGTGACCGGCGCTGTTGATCTGGAAGTAGATCCGGTTCTGTCGCTTGAGCTGAATCTCCTTGTCGTCGACCTTCCGCGAGAGGTAGATGTTGCGGTAGGCCGCGACGAGATCCGCTCCGTCCAGACCCCTGTATTTGTCTGACTGGACTTCGGTTGCCACGCCCCCGGCAATATACCAGAGCCCCTCTTGTTATCGTGGGACGCCATGAGCGCGCCCGTTCCGGTCGTGCCCTCCGACGCGCCGGGCTTCCGGCCGGCGCCCCCGGACCTCTCCTCGGTCGACCCCCGTCTCGACCTCGAAGCCGAGATCCTGCGCCTGAAGACGGAGAAGAACGCCGTCCTCCTCTCGCACTACTACCAGGAGGAGGAGATCCAGGACCTCGCCGACTTCGTCGGGGACTCGCTCGACCTCTCGCGCCGGGCGCAGGCGTCCGACGCCCGGATCATCGCTTTCGCCGGAGTGCGGTTCATGGCGGAGACGGCGAAGATCCTGAACCCCGCGCGCAAGGTCGTCCTGCCCGACTACGAGGCGGGATGCTCGCTCGAGAACTCCTGCCCGCCGGAGATGTTCCGCGCGTGGCGCGAGAAGCACCCCGGCGCGGTCTCGCTCACCTACATCAACTGCTCCGCGGCGGTCAAAGCGCTTTCGGACATCATCGTCACGTCCTCGAACGCCGAGAAAATCGTCCAGTCGATCCCGCCCGACAAGGAGATCCTCTTCGCGCCCGACCGCCACCTGGGTGCGTATCTCGCGAAGAAGACGGGCCGGCCGATGGTGCTGTGGCCGGGCAGCTGCATCGTGCACGAGCAGTTCTCCGAGCGCGAGATGGTGAAGCTGAAGGTCAAGCACCCCGACGCGCTCGTCGCCGCCCACCCCGAGTGCCCCGACGGGATCTTGAAGCACGCCGACCACATCGGATCGACCCGCTCGATCCTCCAGTTCGTCACGACCGGACCGGCGAAGAAGTACCTGATCGCGACGGAGGAAGGGATCATCCATCAGATGCGCAAGCTCGCGCCCGACCGCGAGTACATCCCCATTCCTCCCGACAACGGTTGCCGCTGCAACGAGTGCCCGTTCATGAAGCTGAACACGCTCGAGAAGCTGTACCTCTGCCTGCGCGACGAGCGACCGGAGATCGTGATGTCAGAAGAGCTGCGCAAGGCGGCGGAGAAGCCGCTGTTGAGAATGCTCGAGCTGTCGTAAACGAGCTCGGGACTTACAGTCGAGAGGGACACAGATCCCTCGCTTCGCTCGGGATAACAAGGGAGTGCGAAGGGTGGGCCGCAGGATGACAGGCGGTTTGCTGTCATTCCGAGAAGCGAAGCGACGAGGAATCTGTTCCCTCTCCCCAGAGCCCCTTTTCGGTATCCTCCCTCGCGCATGGACGGCCTCTCCGCCGACGAGCTCGATTCGAAGCTCCGTGAGTTCCTGGCGGAAGACGTGGGCGCCGGCGACGTCACGACCGACGCGATCGTTCCGTCCGACTCCGTCGCCGCCGCGGAGATCGTCGCGAAGTCGGAGTGCGTCGTCTCCGGTCTCCGGGAAGCGCGGCGCGTGTTCGAGCTTCTCGACCCCGGCGTCGTCTGGGTGGACCGGGCGGTCCCCGGCGAGAAAGTCGCGGCGGGCGCCACGCTCGCGACCCTTTCCGGGAGGGCGCGCGCCATCCTGACGGGCGAGCGGGTTGCCTTGAACCTCCTGCAGCGGATGTGCGGCATTGCTACCGCGACGCGCCGGTACGTGGAAGCGCTCGAAGGAACGGGCTGCCGCATCCTCGACACCCGCAAGACGCCGCCGGGCCTGCGCGCCTTCGACCGCGCCGCGGTCCGCGACGGGGGCGGGAAGAACCACCGCTTCGGGCTCTTCGACCTCGTCCTCGTCAAGGACAACCATCGCGCGATCGCGGGAGGTGTGGCGCCGGCGCTCGAGGCCGTCCGGCGCGCGGCGCCCCGGGGGATGGCGATCGAGATCGAGGTCGAGACGGAGGAAGACCTCCGCGCGGCGATCGCGGGAGGCGCGGACCGGATCCTGATCGACAACCAGTCGGCCGAGACCGTCGGTCGCTGGGCTGCCATCGCGCGAAAGAGCGACCGCCCCCCGAAGGTCGAGGCCTCCGGGAACATGACGCTCGGCCGGGTGCGCGACTACGCGGTCGCCGGCGCGGACGAGATCTCCGTTGGAGCGCTCACGCACTCGGTCGTTGCCGCCGACATCTCGCTCGAGGTCGA
>DASRPJ010000239.1:0-19696 GCA_035646435.1 Thermoanaerobaculia bacterium
CAAGAAGGCGATCGACGCGATCGGATACGACGCGGTCTTCCCGGAGGAGAACCGAAAGGAGTTCGCCGCGCTGCCCGCGGACGTCGTCGCGAAGCTCGACATCGTTTCGTTCGACGGCGCGAAGAAGATCGACCTGAAGACGATCGCGGTGCCGGGGAAGATCACCGTCGTGGATTACTGGGCGGAGTGGTGCAGCCCGTGCCACTTCCTGGAAAAGCGGCTGCATCATTTGATGAGCTCCGACCCGAAGATGGCTCTGCGGCGCGTGAACGTCGGCAAGTGGGACAACGCCGCGGCGCGCCAGGCGACCGCTGAGTTCCGGCTGGAGGCGCTGCCCTACGTCCGCGTTTACGACGCGCGCGGCAAGTTCGTCGACGACGTGACCGGGGGGAGCTGGGACCAGTTCCTGAAAGTCCTCGAGAAGGCCCGGGCGCGCGGCTGAACGTGCTCTCTCCCCGATCGAAGACCCTCTTCGCTTTCCTGCTCCTCGCGTTCGCAGTCGCGCCCGCCGCCTACGCCTGACCCGCCTGAGCCAACCCCAATCTCTCCGGCGGAGAGACCGAAAGACAACTCCTTCCCCGCGGCGTCTGGCAGCTCTCGCTCGGAGCGGCATACGGCGAGTTCCGGACGTCTCACGTCGCAGAGTGCCCCGATGTCGCTCCGGAGTGTGCAGTCGCGATCATCCCGCCCCACGAGCACCGCGCGCGTCTCGGCCTCTATCGCGGAGACCTCTCGGTCGGATACGGCGTGAAGGCGGGCCTGTTGCTCTCGCTGCGGGTGCCGTACGAAGTCAAGGACCAGCAGATCGACTACCGCACGCTCGACGGAGATCCGTTCGATCCGCCCTACGGCGACATTCACCATCGGACGGAGCGTCTCGACGGTTTCGGAGACGGTGAGCTGGGCTTCTCCGTCGCCCCCGCCCGCGACTTCCTCGTCGGGGCCGGAGTCACGCTTCCGTTCGGTCGCACCGAGGAAGATCCGATCGATCTCGGCCGCCGCGGGCTGAAGCACGAGCACATCCAGTTCGGCAGCGGGACCGTGGATCCGACGCTCGCGGTCCTGTGGTCCCGGCCGTTTGGAAGGCTCTCGCTGGCGGCGTCGGCCAACGCGCGGTTCCCGCTCTACGAGAACCGGCACGGTTTCAAGGCGCCGGTCACGGTGCGGTGGTCGGTCGGCCCGAAGGTGGTCGTGGCCGGAGCGGGAGTATCCGTTCACTACGCCGGCCAGTACCAGTCGATCGGAAAGTGGAGCGGGGAAGTCGACGAGGGCACGGGCTTCCACAACGGTGGAGTCGTTCTGCGGAGCTCGTTCCTTCTCGCGCCCGGCTGGAGGCTCACGCCGGGCGTCTACCGCGAGGTCTACTCCGAGAGCCTCTCGGACGAGTCCTTCCGGCAGGGGACGACCTGGTCGATCGTCCTCACCCGGTTCCTGTCGAACTAGCCGCGCTCTAGCGAACTGCGCAAGAAAAGGCCCGTCCGGCGGGACGGGCCTTGTGACGAGCGAGTACTGGTTCCTCAGTGAATCTGGCCGCGGATCTCTCCCCCCGGGAGCTGAGTCGTGTGAACGTTGACGTAGGTGTTCCCGGCCTCCATGGCTTCGATGAGGTCTTCGATCGACAGGCCGGCCAGAGGCCCGGCTAGGTCCGCCGCCGTGATGATTCCTTCGGCCAGGATTCCTTCGGTCTGTTCGCCCGTGTTCGGTCCGCCGTAGAGACCCACGACGACCGGCCCGTTGATCCCTTCGGCGGCCAGGTGGATGTGAGCCGCGACCACGTTGTCGATGTTGCCGACGATGAGCTTGTAGTAGATCTCGGTGCCGTCATTGAGAACTCGAAAGATCGTGTTGCCTGCGGCGTTGGTGTCCCTCGGAGGAACTTCGTTGGAGCCCCTCAGAGACGCAGCGAAGTTCTTCGTGTTCTCGGCGCTCCCCACCGAGACGAGCGCGACCAGGATCACCAGAGTTGCGAGAAGGAAACGTCGATTCTTCAAGCTGTCCTCCCTTCTAGAAAGTGGTTGACCTCACTTGCTTCGAAAAACTTCGTAGACGGTTCCCGTGTCGAGTGACACCACGAGCAGGTTGCCGTTCGGCGCGGTCTGGATGTCGGTAACGATGCCGAAGTCGCGGCCCACGATGTGCGTCCTGTTCGCTCCCGGGTCGTGGAACGTCGCGTTGTCGGCGACGAGGTCGCCCGCGATGCGCCGGCGGTTTCCGGTCAGCTCGAACGCCATCAGTCCTCCGCCGAGCGGGTCGTCATTGACCGAGAACCCGACGAACAGGTCGCCGAACCACTGGGGTCCGAGGGCGGTCGAGTCGAGGAACCCGATCGCCGCTGGCGCGAGCACGTGCGCCCAGCTGTACTCGGGATCGGAGTAGCTCGAGCCGGGCAGGACGAACAGCCGTGACAGAGCCTCCGCCGGGGTGTCGGCGATCCGCTCGGGCCCCCAGCGGAACTGCTGAAGGTTCGGGAAGTCCTCGTGGTGGACAGACGTCGTCTCGATCTGCTTGAGCGGGAAGCCGGTCCCTGGATCTGGATCCAGCCGGAGTTCATACCGGGCTCGACGAGATTCATCTCGTCGAACGCGTCCTCCCCGTTCTCCTGGTCCCAGAGGTTTCCGGAGAGGGGGTCGAACGCCATCCCGAAGCTGTTGCGGATGCCGTAGGCGAAGATCTTCTGGACGTTCTCGCCGACCTCGCCCCCCATCGCCGCGCCGGCCGCGAAGAAGGGGTTGTCGGCCGGCGTCGAGCCGTCGTCGTTCAGACGGATGATGGCGCCCGTGAAGTGAGCGTCGTCCGGCTGCGGGCCGCCGAACTGATCGTCGGCAACGGTCGGGCCGAGCCCGGTCAGCGTCGGACCGGACGGCAGGTTCTGGAGCTGCCCGCGGCGGCCGACGTCGCCGAACATGATGTAGAGCTTCCCGTCCGGTCCGAACCGGATGACGCCGCCGTCGTGGTTCGCGCGCGGCGGCTGCGCTTCGTCGCCCTGGCCCGGCGGGACCGGCGCCGCGTCGTTCTGAAACGAGCGGAGCATGATCAGGTTCGAATCGAACGCCAGCGTGCCGGTATCGCCGTCCCACACGAAACGGTCGACGCGGTTGCCGAGGAGCGGCGTCGCGAGGAGGTCGCCCGAGTCGGCCCCGAGCTCGGGCGTCAGGGTGCACTGCGTCTGTGTGGGGAAGAAGGGACTCTCCGCCGGTGGCGGCGGTGCGATGCAGCTCCAGAAGAGGTAGACGAAGTTGTTCGTCTCGAAGTCGGGATGGTGCGTGATCCCGAGCAACCCGCGCTCCGAGGCGTTGTTGACCGCGAGATCGAGCGCGGTCCCGGTGACCGCCCCGTTCTCGACTACCTGAACCTGGCCGGTGTTCTTTTCGATCACGAGCCACTCGTCCGCGCCGAGAAACGCGATGCCGATCGGCGTGACGAACCCGCCCGCGGCGGCCCGGACAGCGAGGTTCGGCACGAGCATCGTCGGACCGGACGCCTGCGCGTCCGTGCGCCCAACTCCGCTCGCGAAGAGAAAGATCGCGGCCGCGGCAGCCGCCGCGAGGGCGATTCCGCCGGTCCGGCGAAAACGCCTCCGTTCGCTTCTTGTCATGGGAGACCCCCGTGGATTTGGAAGTTGCGCCGGCGCTCCGGCTCACCCGGAAACGCGCCTCACGGAGCGAGCAAGCGTCGCGCCATTAAGTCTTTTCTAATCTTTAAATTACGCTAAGAAAAGGGCCCGCCGGAATGGCGGGCCCTTGCGAGGCTGGAACGTCTTTCGGCTCTCACCCACGCAGGTCGAGACGCCTCCCCATGCTCGGCACGCCGTCCCGGTCGACGACGAAGAGCATGTAGATCCCGGGAATCGCCTGCGCCGGAAGCTTCGGCGCGCGCACTCGCAGCTCGCGCTTCACCGCCGCGCCCTTCACCTGGAAGGACAACTTCACGTATCGGTCGCCGGCGGTCAGGCTGTGCGTGTTGTGGTCGCTGCGGAGAAGGACGACGGAAGCGATCCGGCCGGGATCGCCCGCGACGCGGATGTCGAAGTGGCCGCCGTACTCGAGGTTGCCGGGCCACAGCTCGACGGCCGGTCTCGCGCTCGCAGTGCCGTCCGGCTCGAAGAGATAGGGAGGGGAGAAGACCTGTCCGACGGGAACTCCCTGGTCCGGATCGCCGGCGGGAAGAACTCCGGCGTAAGAGGTCGTCATCGGAAAGGACGGGTCGTCCGGCCGGACGAGCGCTTCGCGGTTCTCTCCCGCGAAGAAGACCGTCGCGTCCGGCAGCAGCGTCGCGGTCCCGTGAAGTCCGCGGGACACGGTAGTCTTGGTGAGCTTGCGGATCGAACCGTTCGCGGGGTCGAACATCTGGAAGTGAAGTCCCTCTTTCTCTTCAAAGGTGCAGGGCCTCCCATCGACGGAGCAGTTCGCCGAGCGGTTCACTCCCTGTCCGATGAGCACCTTTCCGTCCGGCAGGAGAACGGCCTTCGTCGTCGCGAGCGGCTGAAGGATGTCTCCGACCTTCCTCCATCGCGGTGTCGCGTCGGTGAACTCGATCTCCTCGACGGTCCCGGTCTGGTTGCCGTCCTTCTGGCCCGAAATCATGAACCACTTGTGAGAGGTCGTGACGCCGTCGGCGTTGATCTCGACGAGGCTCGCGGTCGGGCAGCAGTAGGGCCGGACCTCGAGCGCCGTGTCGAGGAGCGTCCAGTGCTTCTTCGCGGGGACGTTGCGGTTCGGGTCACGAAGGGCGCCGAGCACGTCGAGACACCACGTCGTTCCCTTCGTGAAGGGGGGCGTCCCGCCGCCGACTCCGAACCGGGCGCCGCCGGGGATCCGCTCGGTGCCGTACTCGATCTCGCCGTTGAACGTGCAGACCTTCCAGTCGTCGCGGCGGGGTCCCGTCTGGACGACCTCGAGCTGCGGGTAGAGCGGGAACGCCATGCGTGCGTTCTCGAGCGCGATGTTGCGGTCGGTCTTCGGGTCGTAGACCTCGGGAACGACCTGATTGATGCGCGTCGCGGTGAACGCCGCGTCGGACTGGCTCTGGTTGTTGCGACCTTTTTCGACGCGGTCGGGGTCGGGCGGGACCGAGCCGTCCTGATCGGTGCCCCCCAGGACGAGCACCGTGTCGTTCGGCAGAGGGATCGCTGACGGGTACCAGCGCGCATACTTCTGGTCGGACGGCTCCGACGGCTGCGTGCTCTGCTGATCTCGCTGGTCGCAGTCCGTGTAGTTGGCCGCGTCCGGATTCGACGCGAGCAACTTCTGGCCGAACGGATCGCTATTCCAGTTCGACCGCGTGCACGGCTCGCGGCGTGGGACCCAGGTCTCGGTCTCCGGGTCGAAGATGTTGACCTTGTAGAGACCGTTTTGGCTCTGCATGTCGTGGCCGCCGAAGACGTAGACGCGTCCGTCGGACAGCGTGACGCGGGCGTTGCAGTACGTGTTGTAGAACATCCCCTTCGAGTAGCCGTTCTCCGTGAATGCCGCGCGGTTCAGCGCGAAGTCCGCCTCGTCGAGCAGCGCCGTGTGGAACTTGCCGGTGTTCCGGAACGCGTCCGGGTGGTTGATGTCGAAGAGAAGCTGCCGCTCCATGGAGCGGTTCGCCTCGATGCGCGTCGGAACGCTCTGGGAGAGGCCCTGGCGCATCAGGTACCCGCCGTAAGTGAGCCGCTGGAACGAGTCGTCCGCGTTTCGCTCCTGGCCGAGGCCGAGGAACGGATCGAAGCCATGAAGGACGTCGCGCAGCGAGGAGTTGAACTGTAGGCCTGGGGTCGTGAACGCTCCGCGCTCGATCGCCAGATCGATCAACGCCGGATCGGAGACGTCGTTGCCGGTGTATTCGGGGAACCGGGCGTGAAACAGGATCTTCGGTTGCTGCGAGCCCTTCTTCCACACGAGCCCCATGTGCACGGCTTCGGTGCTCTGCATGGGAATCAGGGGCGATACCTTGCCGCAGAGCGAGGGATCCGTGCAGTCGCTCGCTTGAGCGAAAGCCGTCGAACCGCCCCCGGGCGGCACGAGGAGCCACATCGCTCCGACGAGAAGGCAGAGTCTCGACGCGAGTTTTCGCCGGGAGGAGAAGCAGTCGTTGGTGTGCATGGGAACGACCCCCACGGAGGCGGCTGCGGCCAATTCCGAAGCCGGAGCCTGCAGGGGCCAGCAAACGGTAGGCCTATAAGTCTCTTCTAATCTTTAAGTTGCGTTAAGGCAGTGTGGCTTAACGGGGGTCAGGCCTTCACGCGACTCGCTCCGTGCCGAGGCAACGGATAGGTGAAGACCTGACCCCGAGGGCACCTGTCAGCGTCGGGCTCGGCAACTAAGAGCTGCCTCGAGGCGTCTTCAGCCCCGGCGGATCTCGTCGGCGCCGAAGTGGGGGCGCAGCGCTTTCGGGATCTCGATGGAGCCGTCCGCGCGCTGGTAGTTCTCGAGCACAGCGACGAGCGTGCGTCCGATCGCGAGACCGGAGCCGTTCAGCGTGTGCACGAACTCGGGCTTCTGGCCGGCCGCGCGGCGGAACCGGATGTTGGCGCGGCGCGCCTGGAAGCTCTCGCAGTTCGAGCAGGAGGAGATCTCGCGGTACGCGTTCTGTCCGGGCAGCCACACCTCGAGGTCGTGGCTCTTCGCCGACGAAAACCCGAGGTCGCCCGTAGAGAGAGTCACGACGCGGTAGGGGAGCTCCAGCCGTCGGAGGACTTCTTCCGCGTGGCCGGTGAGCGTTTCGAGCGCCGCGTCGGAGTCCTCGGGAACGGTGAGCATCACGATCTCGACCTTCTCGAACTGGTGCTGTCGGATCATGCCGCGCGTGTCGCGTCCGGCGGCGCCCGCTTCCGCGCGGAAGCAGGGCGTGTACGCGGCGTACCGGAGCGGCAGCGTGCCGGGTTCGAGGATCTCGTCGCGGTGAAGGTTCGTGAGAGGCACCTCCGCGGTCGGCACGAGGTAGAGACTCTCGCGCGTCCGGAAGAGGTCGGACTCGAACTTGGGAAGCTGGCCCGTGCCGAAGAGGGAAGCGGCGTTGTTCAGGAGGGGAGGGTTCACCTCCTCGTACCCGTGCTCGCCGACCTGGAGGTCGAGCATGAACGACGCGAGCGCGCGGGAGAGCCGCGCCCCGGCTCCCTTCAGGACGGTGAAACGCGCTCCCGCGAGCTTGGCGCCGCGCTCGAAGTCGAGGATCCCGAGCGCCGGCCCGAGGTCCGAGTGCGACGCGGGCTCGAAGTCGAACTTCCGCGGCTCGCCGGAGCGGCGTTCCTCGCGGTTGGCGCTCTCGTCCTTTCCGCGGGGGACCGTCGCCTGCGGGACGTTCGGGATCCCGGTCTCGACTTCCAGAAGCAGGGCGTCGGCTCGTTCCGTTTCCTCTTCGAGCGCGCGGATCTCCTCTTTGAGCGCCTTCATCTCGAGGACGACTTCGGGAGCCGGCTTGCCGCGGACCGCGGTGAGCTCGTTCCGGCGCCGGCGTTTCTCCTCGAGCCGCGTGACGTCGTCGCGGCGCCGGAGGTCGAGCTCGACGAAGCGCTCGATGCCCGATCCCGCGTAGCGCTCCGGCATCTCGGCGAGGAGCGTCGCCGCGTTCTCGCGCAGAAACTCGCGTGATAGCATGACTTACGCGATTTCATCCCGCGCGGGCAGTCGAGTCAACCGTTTGAGTCCCGTTCCATCCCTTCCCGATGTGGATTGTGTCGTCGTCAACCGGGACGGCGGCGAAGCCCTTTTCGAAGCGATCCACTCGCTCCGCAACCAGACCGAAATCGACCTCTCCGTCGTCGTCGTCGACAACGCGTCCAGCCCCGGAGAGCGGGAACGCCTCGCCCGCGAGGCGCCCGAAGCGCGGGTCGTGACGTTCTCGCGCAACCTGGGGTTCGCGGCGGCGGCCAACGAGGGGATCGTCCGAACGCGCGCGCCCTTCGTGTTGCTCGTGAACAACGACGCGGTTCTCGCTCCCGACTACACGGCCCGGCTCGCCGCGCGCCTGGCGCTCGACGAGCGGCTCGCCGCCGTGCAGGGCCTCGTGCTCCAGAAGGGGACGTCGCGCATCGACACGGCGGGCTTTCGGTGGAGCGAGCGGGGCGAAGCCGTGCCCGTCCTGCGCGGCGAGGAGGCGTCCCGGGTCCGCGCGACCCCGTTCGAAATCCCGGGCGTCTCCGCGACCGCCGTGCTCTTTCGTCGGGAGGCTCTCTCCGACGTCGCGCGGCACGGCCACTTCTTCGACGACCGCTTCTTCGCCTACTACGAAGACGTCGACCTCTCGCTGCGCCTTTCGAGAGCGGGGTGGCGATTCGCGTGCGACCCGCAGGCCGTCGCGTGGCACGAGGGATCGCGCACCGGCCGGCGCACCCCGTTCCGCCGCGCGGTGTGGACGGCGCGAAACCGGTGGCGCACTCTCCTCGGAAACTTCGAGCGGGATCTGCTGGCGCGCAACCTCCCCCGGCTCCTGCGCGCGGACCTCGCTCATGCGAAGAGCCTCGGACTCCGGGGAGCGCTCCTGCCGCTGCTCGTCTGGCCGCTCGTCCCCGTTTTCGCTTTCCGCGCCCGGGGGAAGAGGGGACTCCTGCCCGGGTGGCCGTCGGTCGAGCCGGAAGGCGCCGGAGCGTCCGCCGCCGCGGCCGGCTCGTAACGGAGTGTCGTCGCCGGTCGGAGAGATCCGCATCGTTCTCGTGTCATGGAGGGACGCCGACGACGCGCTCGCGGCGATCGAGTCGTTCGCGGTCGCGCGGCGGCGGATGGCCGGGAGTGGACCGCCCGTGTCGCTCGTCGTGGTCGACAACGGCGGTTCCCTTCCCCGGGCCGAGGTCCTCGCGGCCTGGCCCGAGGCCACCCTCCTCGTCAACGACGCGAATCGCGGCTTCGGACCGGCGGCGAACCAGGGGGCTCAGGTGCCGGGCGGCGACGTGCTCCTGTTCCTGAACCCCGACACCCGCGCGGTCGGGGAGCCGTTCGGGGCGATCGCGGAGGCTTTCGACTCGAGGCCCGACCTCGTCGCGGTGGCGCCGCGGCTCGTCGACGAAGTCGAGGGCCGACTCCAGAGACCGCGGCTCGCGCCCCCCGGCCGCGAAGACCAGTTCACTTTTCAGCTGCGCCGCCTGCCGCGTCTCGCCGACGACGCGAGGGAGCTCCTCCTGATCGACTCCGTCGCCCCGAACAACCGGGGGCGGCGCCGCTTCCGTTACGCCGACCGCGATCCCGATGCGCCCCTCGAAGTCGAGCAGGCCGCCGGCGCCGCGCTCGCCGTGCGCCGCGACGCGTTCGACGAGGTCAAGGGATTCGACGAGCGTTTCGCCCCCGCTTGGTTCGAGGACGTCGACCTCTGCGCGCGGCTGGCGGAGCACGGCTCGATCCTCTACTGGCCGGCGGCCCGGTTCCGGCACCGCGGCGGCGCCTCCTCCGGCGAGCTCGGTTACCGGCGCTTCCTTCCCATCTATTACGAGAACGCCATTCGCTACCGGCGCGGGCGCTACGGCGCCGTCTCGAGGCTCGCGTACCGCGCCCTCCTCGTGGGCGGGATGGGTCTGCGACTCGCCGCCCTGCCGTTCCGCCGGCGTCCGCCGCGCCCGAGGAGCGAGTCCGCCGCGGCGTATCTGCGGGTGGTCACCGTGGCCCTCGGACTGCCGGGTCGGGGCTGACCGCCGATGGCCGCCATTTCCGTCTCCATCATCGTCGTCTCCCGCGACTCCGCGGCCGACCTCCCGCTCTCGCTCGCGTCGGCGGCCGCCCAGCGGGGCGTATCCCTGGAGATCGTCGTCGTCGACAACGCCTCCTCCGACGCCAGCCGCGAGGTCGCGCGCGGATTCGCCCCGGCGGCGCGTCTCCTCTCGCTGCCCGAAAACGCCGGCTTCGCCGCGGCGATGAACGAGGGCATCGCGCAGACCTCCGGACGGTACGTGCTCGCGCTGAACCCCGACTGCCGCCTCGCGCCGGACTACGCCGCGACGCTCGCGCGCCGGCTCGACGCGCGTCCGGACGTGGGCTCCGCCTCGGGGCGGATCTTCCGCGCGCAGGGGCCCGAGCTCGCTCCCACCCCGCGCCTCGACTCCACGGGGATCGTCTTCACCGCCTCGGGAAGGCACTTCGACCGCGGCTCGGAGGAGGCGGCCGAGGGGCGGTACCTCGTCGAGGAGGAGGTCGCGGGCGTCACCGCCGCCGCGGGCTTCTACCGGCGCGACGCGCTCGAGTCGGCGAAGATCTCGACCGGCTACTTCGACTCCGACTTCTTTCTCTACCGCGAGGACGCGGACCTCGCGTGGCGGCTGTCGCGGCTCGGTTGGAAGAGCCTCTACGTCCCCGCGGCGGTCGCCTGGCACCGTCGCCGCAACCTTCCCGACCGGCGCCGGGCGATGCCGGCCGCGGCGAACCTCCACTCGGTCAAGAACCGGTTCCTCCTGCGGATCAACAATCAGTCGCGCGACGAGTTCCTCCGCACCCTCGTTCCGACTCTCACGCGAGACCTCGTCGTGCTCGGCGGGTGCGTGACCGTCGAGCGAACGTCTCTCCCGGCGTTCTCGTGGCTCTGGAAGAACCGGAAGCGCCTCTGGGCCAAACGAATCGAAATCCAGAAGAAGGTGGCCGGGAGCCGCCACCGATGAAGATCGGGATCCTCGGCACGCGCGGGATTCCCGCCCGCTACGGCGGGTTCGAGACGCTCGCCGAAGAGCTCTCGGCCCGTTTCGCGGAGCGCGGGCACGACGTCACTGTGTACACGCGTTCCCGTTACGCGGAGCCGGGCGTCCGGGAGTGGCGCGGCGCGAAGGTCCGCGTCCTGCCGACGATCTCGACGAAGTACCTCGACACGGTCGTGCACGGCGTCCTCTCCGGGTCGGACGCGGCATTCGAGCGCTTCGACGCGGTCCTCGTCTGCAACGCGATCAACGCCTTCTCGTGCTTCCTCCCGCGGCTCTTCGGCCCGACGCGGGTCGTGCTGAACGTCGACGGCCTCGAACGCAACCGCCGCAAGTGGAACGCCGCGGGCCGCCTCGCCTACCGGATGTCCGAGAAGCTCTCGACGATCGTGCCCGACGCGGTCGTCTCCGACGCCCGCGTGATCCGCGACTACTACCGGGAGCGCTACGGCTTCGAGTCCCACTTCATCCCGTACGGCGGAGATCTTCCGGAGCCGGCGGGGCGCGAAACGCTCGAGCGACTCGGACTCTCCGCGGAGGGGTACGTCCTCTACGTCTCGCGTCTCGAGCCGGAGAACAACGCCGACGCCGTCGTGCGGGCTTATCGCAACGTCCCGGGCGAGATGCCGCTCGTCGTCGTCGGAGGCGCGCCGTACGCCGCGGACTACATCGCGCGCGTCCGCGCCGAGGCCGACCCTTCCCGCGTGCGGTTTCCGGGCGCGATCTACGGAGAGGGATATCGCCAGCTCCTCGCGAACGCCGCCGTGTACGTTCACGCGACCGAGGTCGGCGGCACCCATCCCGCGCTCGTCGAGGCGCTCGGGTACGGGCGCGTCGTCGCCTACAACGCGACCCCCGAGAACGAGGAGGTGGCGGGAGGGGCGGGGCTCCCGTTCGACGCCGGCAAGCCCGAGACGCTCGCCCGGGTCCTGACCGGTCTCCTAAATGACCCCGCGTCCGGGTCCGTATGGAAGGAGCGGGCAAGAGCCCGCATGAATGAGAGATACCGATGGGAAGACGTCGCCAGCCGCTACGAAGCGGTCCTTTCCGGCGGCATCCTTGCCGGAGGCCCCGGCATCCCGTAACATCCCCCGCGCTCCGCGGCGCCGCCGCGGCCGACCGGCTTCATGCTGAAACAAAAAGCCCGCGCCATCGCAGTCGGAGTGCTCCTGGCGGAGCTCGCCCTGGTGGCGCTCGCCCTGCCGCTCGCCTACGTCCTGCGCCACGGGGTTCTCGCGGACTTCCTTCCCACCATGTTCCCGGTCGCTCCGGCGTTCGAGCGTTACACGATCCTCGTCTTCCTCGTCCTCCCGATCTTCGCCCCGATGCTCTACGCCGTCGGCTTCCGCCGGAGCCACCGCACGGTGCCGCTCGGCGAGGAGATCTGGGCGGTTGGGAAGGTCGCGTTCGGCGGCACCGCTCTCCTGACCCTGCTCGTCTACGGGCTGCGGTTCGAGTTCGTCAGCCGGTGGTTCCTCGCCGCATTCGGGATCGTGAGCTTCCTCCTTCTCGCGGCCGAGCGCGTCGCGCTGCGCCTCCTCTCGAGGTGGGTCCGCTCGCGCGGCTACAACTTCCGAACGGTCCTCCTCGTCGGAACGGGGCCGAAGGCGACGCAGCTCGCGGACTTCATGGAAGCGCACCCGCACTGGGGGTTCCGTGTCGCGGGATACCTCGACGACGAGAACGGCGGCCAGATCCGCCGCTCGAACCGCTGGCCGTGCCTCGGGAAGATCGGGGACCTCGAAACGCTCCTCGGCCGCGAGGTCGTCGACGAAGTCATCTTCGTGATCGAGAAGGGCAAGCTCGGCGACTACGAGCAGGCCCTCCTCGTCGCCGAACGGCACGGCGTGCGCGCGCACGTTTCTCTCGACATCTTCCCGCACGTCCTCGCGCGGCCGGTCCTCGAGGAGCTCGACGGCGTGCCGCTGCTCACCTTCACGACGACGCCGTCCAACCCGATGCAGCTCGTCGTCAAGCGCGCGATCGACCTGGCCCTGTCGCTGCTGCTCTTCCTCCTCACGCTGCCGATCCAGGCCCTCGCCGCGCTCGCGATCCGTTTGACGTCACCCGGGCCCATCTTCTTCCGGCAGGTCCGGTGCGGCCTGAACGGCCGGCACTTCACGTTACTCAAGTTCCGCACGATGGAGGCGCAGGCCGAGGCCCGCCTGCTCGAGATCGCTCACTTGAACGAGATGTCGGGGCCGGTGTTCAAGTCCGCCCGCGACCCGCGTCTGACGCCGGTCGGGCAGATCCTCCGGCGCCTGTCCATCGACGAGCTCCCGCAGCTCTGGAACGTGATCGTCGGCGACATGAGCCTCGTGGGCCCGCGCCCGCCGCTGCCCGAGGAGGTCTCGCAGTACGAGCCCTGGCAGCGCCGCCGGCTCTCGATGAGCCCGGGCCTGACGTGCCTGTGGCAGGTGTCGGGGCGGAGCGAAGTCGACTTCGACCGGTGGATGGCGCTCGATCTGAAGTACATCGACACCTGGTCGCCGATGCTGGATCTGAAGATCCTGCTGAAAACGGTGCCGGCGGTCCTGTCGGGACGGGGCGCGCGGTAGCTGTCATTCCGAGGAGCGAAGCGACGAGGAATCCGTGGCTCTGTCGAGAGAGATCCAGATCCCTCGCGGAGCCTGCCCTGAGCGGAAGACCGAACTTGAGAGGGACACAGATCCCTCGCTCCGCTCGGGATGACGAGGAGGGACGAAGGGCTCGGGATGACACCTCGCCTGTCATTCCGAGGAGCGAAGCGACGAGGAATCTGTGGCTGTGGCGAGAATTGGAGCCCGGGGGCTTACCGGTTCCCCGGACGGTTTTCCTCTTCCGACTGCTTGAACAGGTACTTGATCGACGTCTTCGGGATCAGGAGGTTGGGCCCGCGCTCGCGGTTGACCTTCAGGCAGTTCTTGTCGTACCACTCGATCCAGCCGCGGACTTCCTGACCGTCGGTCAGGACGACGACCATCGGCGTCTTCGCCGCCATCTGCTTCAAGTAGTAGTAGCTCTCCGCGTTGGTCTGCTCGGGCGGAACCTGCTTGCGCTGCTGGAAGCTGCGCGTCGGGTAGCGGTCCGCGAGCTCGGAGAGGTTCGGCCGGATGAGCTTGCGGTTACCGGCGACGTCGTCATCGGGGCGGTAGGCCCCCGTCGGGTTGCGGTTCGGCACTGCTGTCTCTCCAGGTCCCCGTTAAGGGTGGGGCTCTTTACGGTTATTGAACCGGAGAGTTCCCTTGAAAATTCTGTGCCTTAGGCGGCGCCTGCGTCCGATAACCCTCTTCCTCGTAGGCGAGACAGCACATGAGGCGCCCGCACATCCCCGATATCTTGGAAGGGTTTAGCGAAAGATTCTGATTTTTCGCCATCTTGATCGTCACGGGGTGAAACGACTTCAGGAAGGTCGAGCAGCAGAGGGTGAGACCGCAGGGGCCGATGCCGCCGCGCATCTTGGTCTCGTCCCGGGGGCCGACCTGGCGCATCTCGATCCGCAGGGGGTGGAGGGAGGCAAGGTCCTGAACCAGCTTGCGATAGTCGATCCGGGTCTCGGAAGTGTAATAGACGGTGACCTTGCGACCGTCGAAAGTCTCTTCGGCGCGGATCACCTTCAACGTCAGGCTCTTTTCCTCGGCGATCCGCCGCGTGTCCTCGAAGAACCGCTTTTCCCGCTCCTGCTTGGCGCGGTAGCTCGTCTGGTCGTCCTCGGTCGCGACCCGAACGAGCCGGCGAGCGTCCCGCAGCTGGCACTGCTTCAGGATCATGGGGCGCAAGTTGGTCACCTGGGCGAACTCGAAACCCCCCTCGCCCTCGACGACGACCCGCTGGCCCTTTTCGACGGGGATCCCCTGGGTATCGCAGAAAGGGGCCTTCCCGTCCTCGTTGTCGTTGATTCGAATTCCGATGTAGAGACTGCCGGGGTTCAACTTGTTGCCGACCCCGCATCCTCCGCCGTTGCCACAGCCACCCATGGGAACCTCGTAAATCGTTCAGCTGGTGGATTTTACTCACCAGCGAAAGCCTCAGATCAGGGGACGAGCTTAACACGCCCGGCGTCCGGCGGCCGGGGAGGGCCCCCGCGGCGCTGCCGCTGGAGGGCGGCGTCCTTGCCGATGAGGTCTTTCTCCATGGCTTCGCGGTAGGCGAGGAGCCGGGTTTCCAGCCGCCGGTCGGAAAGGGCGAGGATCTCGATCGCGAGAAGGGCCGCGTTCTTGGCCCCTGCGTCGCCGATGGCCGTGCAGGCGACGGGGACGCCGCCCGGCATCTGCGCCGTCGAGAGGAGGGAGTCCAGGCCCGCGAGCGTCGAAGAAGCGAGCGGCACGCCGATCACCGGCCGGTGCGTCACGGCGGCGACCGCCCCCGCGAGGTGCGCGGCCGCGCCGGCGCCGGCGATGAAGACCCGGGTCCCGCGCCGCGTGAAGAGGCGGGCCATCCGGACGGTCCGGTCGTGGCTCCGGTGGGCCGAGGCGACGATCGCGAGGTGCGAGACGCCGAACTCGTCCAAGACCTGCGAGGCCTTGCTCATGACCGGCCAATCCGAGTCCGATCCCATGAAGAGGACGACGGAAGGGTTGCCCGTTTCGACCATCCGGCGATTCTAGTCGCCTTACCCCGAGAGCTCCCGCGCCAGGGCGTCGAGAATCTCCCCGGGCGTCATGGAGGCGAGCCTCCGGACGCCGGGAGGGGGCTCGTGAGCCCCCGCGGTGAAGAGCGGCGGCGAGGAGGGGTCCTCTTCCCGGAGGATGGCGGCCACCTCCGATGACCGGTTCGGAGGCAGGAGCAGGAGCACCGCGTCGATGCGCCGGTTGCGCGCGAGCCGGTCGAGCGTCTCCTCCGCGTCGCGGGCATGGAGGAGCTCGAGAGAGGGCTTGTCGGCGGCCGCCCGGTCGAGAGCGCCGGCGTCCTCGGGCTCGCCGACGACGAGGAGCGTGATCACGGCGCGCCGGTCGCGGGGGGCGCGGCTCCGGGCCGGTCGACCCACAGCACCGCTATGCCGCCGCTCGACGGACGCTCCTCGCGGAGCGGTTGAGTGTGGAAGACGAGCGTCCAAAGGCCCGGCCGTTCGGGGCTGAACCGGATCTCGAACGCCTGGTCGCGCTGGAAGCGGATCCGGTCCGACGTGACCGCCCCGACGATCCGGACGTTCCGGAGCCCCTCCTTGATGAAAGCCTCGGTCGGCACGGGATAGGAGTAGCTCATCCGGCGGCTCGCTGCCTCCCGCGTGAGACGGGCCGGCGGCGGCTCCCAGCCGACCGTCACGAAGAAGAGCCGCCTCCCCTCGATCGGCTTCCCGCTGATGACGACCCCCGCCGAGCGGGGGCTCACGCGCTCGACCTTCAGCCACGCGAGGTGCCGGGTCAGGAACTCCTGCGCCATCCGGAAGTTCCCGCCTCGGACGTCGTACCCGACGCCGACGTGCGTCGCGGCCGGGTCCAGGATCGTCTTCCGGTGCCCGTCGTGAGGAGGCTTCTCGGCGAGCATTTCCTCGTGGCCGGTGAGCGCGAGGTCTTTCACCGGGTCGGTGAACGAGCTGCCCGTCGTCTTCCACGTCACGGAGTTCTCGTACTGCATCCCGAAGACGCCCGCGAGAGCGGTGCGTGCGTACGGCGGGATTCCGTCCGTCAGGAAGTGGCCCGTCGTGTTCTCCGCGATCTGGTTCCGGCAGAAGGCGTCCGCGACCCGCGACACCGCTTCGTCCCAGAGAACCGGCGCGAGCCCTTCCGCGAGCCGGTCCCGGTTGATGCGCTCGAAGACGGCAATCTTGACCGGGTCCTTCGGCAGCGCGTCGCCCGGCGGAAAAACTTCGGCGAGCGGCGCCTCGAGATTCGGGGCGACGATACGAAGCGGCGGCTCGGGCGGCGCATCCGCGGTGCCGTTGCCGGCGCAGGCGGTGGCGAGAAGGATCGCGAGGAGCGCCCCCTGCCACGTCACCCTGGGCCTTTCGCCTTCCTTGTCATCCCGAGCCCTTCGCCCTTGGCTGTCATCCTGAGCGAAGCGAAGGATCCCCTGCGCTTCGACCGAGGTCTTCCGCTCAGGACAGGCTCCGCGAAGGATCTGGTGCTCTATTGGATAGGGATCCAGATTCCTCGTCGCTCCGCTCCTCGGAATGACAGCGCGGCCGCGTGTTAGCTTGCTCACCGCATGACCCCGATCAAATTCGGCACCTCGGGATGGCGCGCCGTCCTCGCCGAGGAGTTCACGTTCGGCAATGCCCGCCGCGTCATCGGCGCGATTGCGCGGGTGCTCGCTGACGATGACCGCAAGGGACAGCTCGTCCTCGTCGGCTACGACACGCGCTTCCTGGCCGAACGGTTCGCGGCCGAGGCGGGACGGATCCTCGAGCGCGAAGGCTTCCGCGCGGAGGTGTCCTCCCGTCCGGTCCCGACGCCGGTGCTCGCGTTCGAGATCGTCCGACGCCGCGCGGCCGGCGCCGTCAATTTCACGGCCAGTCACAATCCCCCACGGTATCTCGGTATCAAGTTTTCCACGAGCGACGGCGCGCCCGCGCTTCCCGAGACGACGGCGCGGATCGAGACCGCGATCGGAGATCTGGGCGCGGTCGGCCCTCCGGACGACTCCTCCGTCCCGGCGGAATTCGATCCGGTCCCGGCGTACCTCGCCGACCTGCGGACCAAAGTGGACGCGGTCGAGATCGTCCGCGCCGACCCCCACTTCGCGCTCGACTTCCGCTTCGGCACGGCGGCGGGGTTCCTCGACGGTTTCCTCGAAGCGGCGGGCGCGCGCCTCTCGCGGCGAAACGCGAAGCGCGACCCGCTCTTCGGCGGCGAGTCGCCGCAGTGCGGAGAGAAGGAGCTCGTGGGGCTCGCCGAAGACGTGCGTCGAGACGGATCGCGCCTCGGCCTCGCGTGCGACGGCGACGCGGACCGATTCGGGGTCCTCGACGAGCGGGGCGTCTACGTCCAGCCGAACCTCGTCCTCGCCCTCCTCGCGCGTGACCTGCTCGGGCGGAAGGGCAGGCGCGGCGGCATCGCCCGGAGCGTCGCGACGACGCACGCCCTCGACGCGGTGGCCTCGAAGTTCGGCGTGCCGCTCTCCGAGACGCCCGTCGGTTTCAAGTACATCGGCGAGAAGCTGATCGCGAAAGAGATCGTCTTCGGCGGCGAAGAGAGCGCGGGTCTGACGGTCGAGGGCCACGTTCCGGAGAAGGACGGCATCCTCGCCGACCTCCTCGTCGCGGAGATGTGCGGCGCGACCGGCAAAACGATCACGGAGCTCTCGGCGGAGCTCGACGGCGAGATCGGGGCCTTCCGCTCGACGCGCCTCGACCTTCCGCTCACCCCGGAGGAGGGCGCGCGCCTCGCCGCTCTCAAAGCGTCGCCGCCCGACCGCGTAGGGAAGCGCCGCGTGGAGTCGGTGAACCGCATCGACGGAATCAAGTTGATTTTGGCCGGAGGTTCGTGGATTCTGATTCGTGAGTCGGGCACGGAACCCCTCGCCCGCGTTTACGTCGAAGCCCGATCGGAGGAGGAGGTTGCCGTGCTCGCGCGAACGGCCCGGGAGCTCGTGAAAGAGTCGTGACGTTCGCGATCGAGGACGTCTACGGGCGCGAGATCCTCGACTCGCGCGGCAACCCCACGATCGAGGTCGAAGTGCTGCTCTCCGGCGGCGCGACGGGTCGCGCGGGGGTCCCGTCGGGCGCGTCCACCGGCGAGCGCGAGGCGATCGAGCTCCGCGACGGCGACCCGAAGCGCTACGGCGGCAAGGGCGTCCGGAAAGCGGTCGGCCACGTCAACGGCGAGATCGCGGAGGAGCTGAAGGGCGCGGACGCCCGGGACCAGGCGCTCGTCGACCGGATCCTGGTCGAGCTCGACGGCACGCCGAACAAGTCGCGCCTCGGAGCGAACGCGACGCTCGGCGTCTCCCTCGCGGTCGCGCGCGCGGCGGCGAAGGCGTCGGGCCTTCCCCTCTACCGGTACCTGGGCGGCGCCGGCGGTCTGACTCTTCCGGTCCCGATGATGAACCTGATCAACGGAGGCGCGCACGCCGACAACCGGCTCGACCCGCAGGAGTTCATGGCGTGCCCGGTCGGCTTCGAGACTTTTTCGGAGGCGCTGCGGGCCGGAGTCGAGACTTTCCACGCGCTCAAGAAGATCCTCCACTCGCGCGGGCTCTCGACCGCGGTCGGCGACGAGGGCGGGTTCGCGCCCGACATCGGCTCGGCGCGCGAGGCGCTCGAGCTTCTCGTCGAAGCGATCGGAAAAGCGGGTTATCGCGCGGGCGATGACATCGTCGTGGCGCTCGATCCGGCCGCGTCCGAGTTCTACCGGGACGGGAAGTACGTGCTCTCCGGCGAGGAGAAGACCATCGACTCGAAAGGGATGATCGCGTACTGGGAGGCGCTCGCGGCCGACTACCCGATCGCCTCGATCGAGGACGGGCTGGCGGAGGGCGACCGCGCCGGCTGGATCTCGATGACGGAACGGCTCGGCGGAAAGATGCTCCTCGTCGGAGACGACGTCTTCGTGACGAACTCCGAGATCCTCGAGCGCGGGATCGAAGAGGGAATCGCGAACGCGCTTCTCGTGAAGCTGAACCAGGTCGGCACGGTGTCCGAGACGCTCCAGGCGGTGAACCTCGCGCAGACGTCCGGCTACCGCACCGTCGTGTCGCACCGCTCCGGCGAGACGTGCGACGACTCGATCGCCGACCTCGCCGTCGCCGTCAACAGCGGCCTGATCAAGACCGGGTCCGCGTCGCGCAGCGAGCGGCTCTCCAAGTACAACCGGCTGCTCGAGATCGAGGACGACCTCGCGGAGACGGGCGTCTTCGCCGGCCGGGGAGCGTTTCCCTCGTGACCGCGCGTCCCGGCGCCAAGGCCCCCCGCGAGCCGAAGCCGTTCAAGACCTTTTTCATCTCCCTCGCCGTGTCGGCGATCCTCCTCGGCGCGCTCCTGACGACGGACGGCCGAGTCCTCGAGCTTCGGAAGGCGAAGGCCGACGTGAAGGAGCTCGACCGGAAGATCGCGGAGGAGCGCAGGGAGAAGGAGCGCCTGACGTCCGCGATCGACGCCGCGAACCGCGAGGAGTTCCCCGCGGAGAAGGTCGCCCGCGAGGAGCTCAACCTGGTGCACCCCGAAGACCTCGTCCTCCTGTATCCCTC
>DASRPJ010000240.1:0-3940 GCA_035646435.1 Thermoanaerobaculia bacterium
CGAGCCTCCTCGAGGCAAAGGACTTCATCGAGAAGCTGCCGGGGCGGGTGAACAAGGTCCTCGACATCCTCTCGAACAACGAGCTGCGTCTGAACGTGGACGCGATCGACGAGGCGCTGCTCATCGACGGCCTGCACAAGATCGCGAACCGGATCGCCCTCGGGCTGATCCTCGCCGCGCTCATCGTCGGCGCCGCGGTCCTGATGCAGGTGCCCACCCGCTTCCAGCTCTTCGGCTATCCCGGCCTCGCGATCCTGCTCTTCCTCGCCGCCGCCCTCGGCGGCATGGCGCTCGTCGTGTCGATCGTCGCGACCGATCACAAGCCGCGTCGGAAGAAAAGGCTCCGGTAGGGTCTGACCCCGAAGGGGTCAGATCCACATTTCTTCCTCGACTTCGCCCGCATCGGCTGCCTTGCGCCGCCTACCCTTGCGCTAAAGTACGCGCACGAATAGGCCCAGCATGGCAACCCCTCAGACGACGGAGAAGAAATTCCACCCGATCGTCACCCTGGATTACCGCGTCCGCGTCATCGCGATGCTGGTGATGGGGGTGATCCCGCTTTTCCACTATGAAGGGCGCCCGCCGCTGCCCGCCCTTGCGGCGATGGCGTTCACGGGGGTCGTCTGGCCGCACGTCGCGTACTTCCTCGCGCGGAGCGCGAGGGACAGCCGTGCGGCGGAATTCCGCAACCTCCTCCTCGACTCGCTCTTCGTCGGCGGCTGGACGGCGGCGCTCTCCTTCAGCCTCATCCCCAGCGCGACGATGATCCTCGCGATCAACACCGCGAACCTCTCCGTCGGCGGCGCACGGTTCGCGCTCCGGGGCCTGCTCGCGATGGCGGTCGGGATGGTCGCCATCGGATGGCCGCTCGGCTTTCCCGTGCAGCTCGAGTCCCGCCTGCCCACGGACGTCTTCTGCATGGCCGGCATCCTGACCGTGACGTCGATCTTCGGGTATTTCGGTTACTTCCAGACGAAGCGGGTGCGTCAGGCAAAGAACGACCTCTCCGAGCAGAACCAGCGGATCCAGGAGCAGAACCGGGTGATCGAGCAGTCCCGGCGGTCCGCGCTCGAGGCGAAGGAGGCCGCGGAGGCCGCCAACCAGTCGAAGAGCGCGTTCCTCGCGAACATGAGCCACGAGCTGAGGACGCCGCTGAACGCCATCATCGGTTACAGCGAGATGCTCGAAGAGGACGCGCAGGAGGCGGGGCAGGACGCGTTCGTCGCCGACCTGCAGAAGATCCGCTCGTCGGGCAAGCACCTCCTCGGGCTGATCAACGACGTGCTCGACCTGTCCAAGGTCGAGGCGGGGAAGATGAAGCTCTTCCTCGAGACGTTCGACGTCGCGAGCCTCGTGCAGGACGTCGTCGCGACCGCTCAGCCCCTCGTCGAGAAGAACGGCAACCGGCTCGAGGTCCGCTGCGCGCCGGACGTCGCCCAGATCCGCGAGGACGTGACAAAGGTCCGTCAGGTCCTGCTCAACCTGTTGTCGAACGCCGCGAAGTTCACGGAGAACGGGACGATCACTCTCGAGGCCACGCGGGAGGCGGACGTTACGGGCAGCTGGGTCGTCTTTCGCGTGCGGGACACGGGAATCGGCATCACGCCCGAGCAGGCCGCGAAGCTCTTCCAGGCGTTCTCGCAGGCGGACGGGAGCACGATGCGCAAGTACGGCGGGACGGGGCTCGGCCTCGCCCTCTCCCGGAAGTTCTGCGTGATGATGGGCGGCGACATCAACGTGGAGAGCGAGGCCGGGAAGGGCTCGACGTTCATCGTGAGGCTTCCGGGCGACATCGAGAACTACGACGGCGAGGCGACTTCGATCCGGATGCGGCTCCCCGGCCGGCGCCACGAGGGCCCGCGGGAAGCAGGAACCGTCGCCCCGACCGGGAAGACCCTCCTCGTCATCGACGACGATCCGGCCGTGCACCACCTGATGGAGCGCCTCGCCTCACGCGAGGGTTACGCGATGATCGTCGCCGGGAGCGGCGAGGAGGGCCTGCGGCTCGCCCGCGAAAAGAAACCCGACCTCATCACGCTCGAAGTCGTCCAGCCCGGGATCGACGGCTGGACGGTCCTGAAGTCGTTGAAGTCCGATCCGGACCTCTCGGGGATCCCGGTCGTGATGGTCTCGATCTCCGACGACGAGGACCGGGGACTCGCGATGGGCGCCGCCGACTACCTCGTGAAGCCGGTCGACCGGGAGCGGATGGCCGGAATCCTCGCCGCGTATCGAGTCGGCGCCGTCGGGACCGTCAGCCCCGCATAGAGGAACCATTGGCGAAGATCCTTCTGGTCGAAGACAACGAGATGAATCGCGACATGCTCTCGCGGCGCCTCGTGAAGAGGGGCTACGAGGTCCTGATCGCCGTCGAAGGGGAACAGGGTGTCGCGCTCGCGCGCACGGACTCACCCGATCTCGTCCTCATGGACATGAGCCTCCCCGTCCTCGACGGCTGGGAGGCGACGCGGCGCTTGAAGAGCGACCCGGCGACGCGCCAGATCCCGATCATCGCCCTCACCGCGCACGCGATGGCGGGCGACCGCGAGAAAGCGCGCGAGGCGGGGTGCGACGACTTCGACACGAAGCCGGTCGAGCTGCCGCGCCTGCTGTCGAAGATCGAGGGACTGCTCCAGAAGAGGAACCCGGCCTGAGCCCGACGACGCCGCCGGACCGCGGGGAGACCATCTCGATCGAGCGCGAAGCTCGGGTGGAGAACGTCGCGGCTTTCCGGAACTTCGTCGAAGAAGCCTGCCGCCGAGTGGGCGCCGACGAGTCGGTCTGCTTCGAGATGAAGCTCGTCGTGGACGAGGCGTGCAGCAACCTCGTCATGCACGGTTACAAGGGAAGGGAGCCCGGTCCGATCGGGGTCTCCTTCTCCCGCCAGGGAAACGAGATAACCGTCACGATCACGGACCGCGCGCCCCCCTTCGACCCGAAGGACGCGCCGATCCCGCGCCTGGACGTGCCGGCGAGCGAGCGGCGCCCCGGCGGCCTCGGCTGGCACATGATCCGGGAGATCGTCGACCGGATGGAATACGAGGCCGACGCTCGTGACGGCAACCGCTTGACGCTCGTGAAGCGGTTCAAGCCGGCTTGATCCACGCAATCATCGGTCCGACCAGGGAGAGCCAATGGAAATCGCAGTCGAGAAGAGGGAAGGGGCGACGGTCGTCTCGATCGACGGGAGCGTCGACGGGATGTCCGCGCCCCAGCTCGTCGCCGCGTTTCGGGAACAGATAGGCGGCGGCAACCCGCGGCTGGTCGGCAACCTCGCGAGCGTGGATTACACGTCGAGCGCGGGACTGCGCGCGCTGCTCGAAACGGTGAAGGACGCCCGTCAGCACGGCGGGGATCTCCGGCTCGCCGCGGTGCGGCCGGAGGTCCTGCGGGTCCTCGAGCTGTCCGGCTTCACGAGCATCCTGCAGGTCTTTCCGGACGTGGACGCCGCCGTCGCGAGCTTCACGGCGTGAGCTCCGGCCCCGGCGCGGCCGTCGAGGTCGAGTCTCTGCCGGCGAAGGCCGGGTCGGGCAACCGCGTCGCGCTCGTCATCGGCGCCGGCAGCGTCAAGTGCGCGGCCGCGCTCGGCCTCCAGAAGGTCCTCGCGCGCGAGGGAATCGCGATCGACATGGTCGTCGGCTGCAGCGGGGGAAGCCTCTATGCCGCCCTCATCGCGCTCGGCATCGAGGTGGATGAGGCCGAGGAGATGACTCGCCGTCTCTGGACGCAAGAGCTCACGAAGAAGCGTCACTACGCGTCACTCCTGCGCGCGATGCTTCCGCAGCTCTTCCCGTTCCAGGAGAGCTTCGGGCTCGTGGACGATCGGCTGATCCTCGACCGGCTGAAGGTCGCCTTCGGCGGACACAAGTTCGAAGAGGCGCGAATCCCTTTGTTCCTGACGGCGACGGACTTTCACAACGGCGAGCAGGTCGTCTTTTCG
>DASRPJ010000241.1:0-13754 GCA_035646435.1 Thermoanaerobaculia bacterium
CCCGCCGCAGGCAGTGCGGAACGGTGGAGGTGTAGGAGACCGCGTCCCAGTCCGCGACGCACGCCGGGTCGGCCGTCGGCGCGACGACGTCCGCGACCGTGACGGCCCAGTAGTCGCCGAAGCCTTCCCCGATCGCGCCCGCCTCGGAACCGGCGCCGAAACCGGCGACCTGCGAGTCGTGAATTGCGTGCCCGTACTCGTGGAGGATGACTTCTGCGTCCTCCGCGTCGTCCACGCCGCCCTTGCCGAACCGGAGGAGGTCCTTCTTGTCCCAGGAGAACGAGTTGTCCACGCCCCACTGGTTGATGCGTAGGTCCTGCGACTCCTTGTTCACGGCGCGGCGCGTGACGCCGAAGCCGAGGCGCTGGATGTACTTCTGCGCTTCGGTCGCCCAGAAGTAGGCCATGACCTGCTCGAACCGGTCGTCGCTGCGACCGTAGAGGAACTCGTTGTTCTCGGAGAACGCGGGGTTTCCCGTCTCGCTCGTCACGTTCGCCCACTCGCCGACGAGAAAGCCGCTGCCGTCCAGGTTCGTGAGCGCCACGGTCCGGTACGCCGGCGCGAGCTCCGCGTAGTCGGCGTCCTTCTGGTCGGTCAGGCTCTGGTTGCCGAGCGACGCGACGGGGTTCGGGAAAAAGACACGGCCCGATCCGGTTGCGGAACCGGAGCCCGGCCGGGCGGCCCTGCCGGTCGCCGGCCACAGGGCGGCGCCAAAGACGAGAACGGCGGCGAGGGCGCGAAGCGCGAACAGTCGTCGGAACATGGGTGACCCCCTTTCGGTCAAGCCTCAACTTATGACGGCGGATCTCGAATGACAACGGCCGGCGGCGACTGCGACGGCGAACGCCCGTTCCAGTCCCGTCTCCCTCGGTTCCGACCCTGTCGTTCCCGATGCTCGCTCTGCCCGGCGTGATGCTCGCCGGCGCCGGATTCTGGTTCATCGTGCGGAGGACCTGACCCACCAGGCCGCCCGCGACTTTTCGGCTTGCCCGGGTGGCACCCGATTGGCACTCACTCCATCCGTGGGGAAGGAAACAGGTGTCCTCTTTTCCGGGCGCCGGGTATCTCGGGCGCTCGCCTGCTTGGGTTTCGTCTCCCTCGCTGCCGCCGGGGTCCCCGCCGTCGCACCTGCCGCGGAGTCGAGCCAGGCTCCGGTCGACCGCGCCCTCGACGTCCAGCTCATCCCGTTCAACAAGCTCGCGAACTCGACGTTCACGAGCGTCGCGACGACGGAAGACCTGCCCGTCCCGCAGTGGCTCACGGTTAAGGAAGCGTCTTTCACGAGCCCGATCCTGATCACGACGGCGATCCCGCACGGCCTCGTGACGGGGGAACGAGTCGTCGTCAAGGACGTCGCCGGCAACGACGGCGCGAACGGCTGGTGGACGGTGAGCGTGACGACGGAGACCACGTTCCTCCTCGAAGACTCGGAGGGGACCGCGCCTTACGCGGGCGGCGGCGCCGTCTTCCCGGCCCGCGGCCAGCCCACGCCGGGCGGGTCGAACGCGCGGGGGGAGGTGCTGTGGACTCCCTGGTACTCCGTGCCCGCGGCGATCGAACCGACGGAGTTCTTCCGATCCGACGCTGGACAGCCAACCGGCGAGGTCTCGACGTTCGTTCCGCTGCCGCCCGGCAACGCTTTTCTGGCGCAGGAGATCGACGGTTCCCTCTTCGAGCCGGGGCAGCCGCTCTGCCTTTCCATCGAGGCGAAGGTGAGGAATCCCGCGACGAGCCGCCAGAACCTGACGATCCTGGCGACCTCCGCGTTTTCGAGGACCGAGGTCCATCGCATCACCTTCCCGTTCTCCGCGATCACCGGTGAGTATCAGCGCTTCGCGCTCTGCTTCGCGCTCGATTCGAGGCCGATCCCGGATGGCGGAGTCCTCCGCGTCCAGTTCATCAACCAGATGGTCGGGGGGGAGCCGCAGCAGATGTTCTGGGCGCGCCCGATGCTGAACGAAGGGGTCGTCCCCGCGCCCTGGACGCCCGCGGTCGAGCCGATGCCGCGGACGCGCGCGTTCTACTGATCGCAATCTCGCGGCATTTCCGCCGTTCCCGTGACCGAGGAGCGCTTCCGACCTCCGAGTCTCTCCCGACTGTTGCGGCAGAGCGGACCGCCGGGTTGGAAAGGATCTTGCTCTACCTGCCGCCGGGAGTGAAAACATGAGACGAAAACTATCTAACTGTTTGATGGGTCTGATGGTCCTCGTCCCGCTTCTCGCGACGGCCTGCGGGACCACCTATTCCTCGCCTCCACCGCCCACGTCGACCGGCGACCTCGAAGGGTCGCGCTACGAGACCATGCGCGTCCTCGCGGGGCGGCTCGTCGACCGGCTCCAGGGGACCCGCGACGAGCTCCGCGTCGCCCGCGAGGCCGAATCGGAAATGTCGTCGCTGGCGAACCTGATCGAAAAGGCGCGGCGTTTCCGGGATTCCATGGAGAACTACGGCAACCCGCCCCGTTACGTCCGGGACGACGTGAACGAGCTCGACCGGCTGGCGCGGGACATCGAAGCGCGGACCCGCAACGTGCAGGTGTCGACCCGGGCCTACGACAACTGGCGCGGCGCGCTCGACGTCCTCGACCGGATGCAGCGGCTCCTCGCCGGCCAGGACGTGGACATCCCGCCGGCGACCGGGCCGACGGGCGGATCGACGTACCCGCCGACGACGTATCCCCCGTACCCCTCGACCGGAGGGTCGTACGGCGTGCTCACCGGGATTACGCTCGAAGACTTCCGCCGCGCCGCGCACGAAGTCGTCGTGCGGGGCACTCTCGCCCGCGACGCCGCGGAGCGTTCCGGGACGATCTACAACGACAGCGACCGCCGTGTGCTCTCGGACCTGTCGTACTTCCTGTCGCAGGCGCGCGACCTCGACAGCCGCGCCATGGCGACAACGGTCGACCGCCGGGACGTGCGGCCGCTCGTGGAACGCCTCTCCGACGAGGCGCGCCGGCTCGACGCGGCGATGAGGGTCTCGAGCGCGTTCTCGCGGACAGCCGGCGACTGGACGGAAGTCATGCGTCAGGTCCAGCGGCTCCTCGACCTGACCCGATGAGGCCGTAGCGGCAGTCGCGGGACGGTGCGGAAGTCGATACTCCCCGAGCGGGGGCGGCGGTCACTCGCCGCCCTCGCCCTTCTCGCCGCTGCTGCGGCGTGCCACGTCACCTTCGCGTCGGGCGCCGACGCGGCTCTGCCGCTCGACAGGGTCAAGCTCCCTCCCGGCTTCGAGATCAGTCTCTACGCGCGCGTTCCCAACGCCCGCTCGATGGCGAGGAGCCCGGCGGGGACCCTCTTCGTCGGCAACCGGGAAGGGGACGAGGTGTTCGCCGTCCGGGAGGCGGCGGGCGGATCCCGCGACGTCGTCCGGATCGCTAACGGACTGAACATGCCGAACGGCGTCGCGTTCCGCGACGGCTCCCTCTACGTCGCCGAGGTCCACCGCCTGCTCCGATACGACGGGATCGAGTCGCGCCTCTCGAGCCCGCCGGCGCCCGTCGTGGTGCGACAGTTCCCGAAGAACCGCCACCACGGCTGGAAGTTCATCGCGTTCGGACCGGACGGTCTCCTGTACGTCCCCGTGGGCGCCCCGTGCAACATCTGCCAGCCCGAGCCCATGTACGCGGCGATCCACCGGATGCAGGCCGACGGGTCGGCATTCGAGACGTTCGCGCGCGGCATCCGAAACACCGTCGGCTTCGACTGGCATCCGGACACGCGCGAGCTCTGGTTCACGGACAACGGCCGGGACATGATGGGCGACGACGTTCCGCCGGACGAGCTGAACCACGCGCCCCGGAAGGGCCTCGACTTCGGCTACCCGAACTGCCACGGGCGGAACGTTTCGGATCCCGAGTTCGGCCGCCGGCGCCCCTGCTCCGCGTCGGCACCGCCCGCGCGGGAGCTCGGGCCGCACGTGGCGGCGCTCGGAATGCGCTTCTACACGGGGAGCACGTTTCCCGAGAAGTACCGGAAGGGGATCTTCATCGCCGAGCACGGCTCTTGGAACCGCAGCCGGAAGATCGGCTACCGCGTGATGTTCGTGCCGCTCGTCAACGGGCGGGCGACGGGCTACGAAGTCTTCGCGGAGGGGTGGCTCCAGGGTGGCAGCGTCTGGGGACGCCCCGTGGATTTGCTCGTGCTGCCGGACGGCTCGCTCCTCGTTTCTGACGACGAGGCGGGCGCGATCTACCGGATCCGCTACAAATAGGTCCGGGGAGGAGGTTGGTGATTTCCGTCACCACCCGCTGACGTTTCGTGACACGGTCTCCCGCAGGCATCCCGCAAGTCCCCTGTTAAGAGTGCTTTGGCGACGGCGCCCGTCCGGCACGGCATTCGCTCGGCGGAGGCCAGGCAGAACCCGATGCTCCCGAAAACGCCCTCCACCCGGATTCGTCGGCGGTACCTGGTCGAGTGGCAGAGCGGCAACGACGCCGTCTGCACCGGCTTCACGAACGACATCTCCCCGACGGGAGGCTTCGTGCGGTCGTCGAACATTCCGCAGATCGGCGCGACCATCGTGTTGTGGCTCCTCATTCCGCGCGGCGGGAAGTTGAAGCTGCGATGCAGCGTCGTCCGCTCGCAGCAGGTCGCTCAGAATCTGCGATCCACGCGGCCGAGCGGCTTTGCCGTTCGGCTGACCGAGGCGCCCGAGGAGTACTTCCAGCTGCTGGCGGACCTGTTCAGTCTCGATTTCGCCCAGGCCCGCTGACCCCGCGTTCCGCGGCCAGCTCGACGAACCAGTCGAGGCTCTTCGGATTCGACATCGCGCCGGGGTTCGCGACCCTCTCGAGGGGCTCTCCCGAGAGGATCCGCTGCACCGGAATCTCGAGCTTCTTTCCGTTCAGCGTCCGCGGGATCGACGGGACGGCGTGAATCTCGTCCGGCACGTGGCGCGGAGAGAGACCGTCCCGAAGCGCCTTCGCGATCCGGCTTCGCAGCGCTTCGTCGAGCGCGGCCCCGGGTTCGAGCGCGAGGAAGAGGAGCAGCTCTCCCGGCCCGCCGCCGTCGTCCGCGAGGTGCACGACGAGGCTGTCAAGGACGGTTTCGATGCCCTCGACGACGCCGTAGAACTCGCTCGTGCCGATCCGGACCCCGCCGCGCTTCAGCGTCGCGTCAGAGCGGCCGGTGATGATGCACGTTCCCCGCGGCGTGATCTCGATCCAGTCGCCGTGCCGCCACACTCCCGGGTAGCGGTCGAAGTAGCTCGCGCGGTAGCGCTCCCCCTCCGGATCGTTCCAGAAGGCCACGGGCATCGACGGCATGGGCTCGGTGATCACGAGCTCACCGAGCTTCCCGACGACCGGGCGCCCCTCGGCGTCGAAGCTCTCCACCCGGGCTCCGAGACAGCGGCACGAGATCTCGCCCGCGTACACCGGCACGAGCGGGCACGATCCGACGAACGCGGTGCACACGTCGGTGCCGCCGGACACCGAGCCGAGGACGAGGTCCCGCCCGACGTGGTCGTACACCCACTCGAACGCTTCCGGCAGGAGCGGCGCGCCCGTCGATCCGACCCCGCGAAGCCGCGAGAGGTCGAAGTCGCGACCGGGCTCGAGGCCGGCCCGGCGGCAGGCGTGAAGAAAGGGCGCGCTCGCCCCGAACCAGGTGACCTCGAGCTCTTCGGCGAGCCGCCAGAGGCACGTCAGGTCCGGGTAGCCCGGGTCGCCGTCGAAGAGCACGATTGGCGATCCGACGAGGAGACCCGAGACGAGGTAGTTCCACATCATCCAGCCGGTCGTCGAAAACCAGAAGAAGCGGTCGGCGGGGCCGAGGTCGTGGTGCAGCGCCAGCATCTTCACGTGCTCGAGCAGGATGCCGCCGTGTCCGTGGACGATCGGCTTGGGAAGGCCGGTCGTGCCGGAGGAGTAGAGGATGTAGAGCGGGTGGTCGAACGCGAGCGGCTCGAAAGAGAGCGGCTCGGACCTCGAGACGAAGTCCGACCACGCAAGCGCGCCGGGGAAGCGCGCGGGGTCGAACCCTTCGGAGAGGTACGGCAGGACGACGGTCGCTTCGAGGCTCGGCAGCGCGGCGCGGATCTCGGCGACGTCGGAAGCGCGGTCGATTTCCTTCTTCCCGTAGCGGTAGCCGTCGGCGACGACGAGCACCTTCGGCTCGATCTGCCGGACGCGATCCGTCACCGCCCGCACGCCGAACTCGGGCGCGCAGGAGGAGAAGATCGCGCCGATCGAGGCCGTCGCGAGGAGCAGAATGACGGACTCCGGAACGTTCGGCAGGTACGCGACGACGCGGTCGCCGCGCCGGACGCCGAGCCGCTTGAGGCCCGCCGCCGCCCGCGCGACCTGGTCCGCGAGATCGTTTCCGGTCAGCCGGAGGTCGCCGGCCCGCGTCTGGGACCGCGCGATGACCGCGAGCCGTTCACCCGCGCCCCGAAGAGCGTGCGCGGCGTAGTTCAACTCCGCCCCGGGAAACCACTGCGCGCCCGGCATCCGGCGCTTCGCCAGGGTGGCCGCCGGCTCCGGTCGGGACTGGATGTCGAAGTAGTCCCACACCGATTGCCAGAACCCCTCGAGCTCGGTCACCGACCAGCTCCAGAGCTCCTCGTAGCCGGCGAAGTCGAGGCCCCGGGTCTCTTTCAGCCACCGGAGGTAGTCGCCGATGCGCGTCCGCTGCCGCACGTCGGACGGCGGAGTCCATAGCACGGCTCCGGGGTTCACGCTAGGATTCTGTCAAAGGGACGATGGGACTTCGAAACGCCTCGCTTACCGCCGCGGTTCTGATTCTCGCGACGGCCGCCGGCTGCCGGGAGAAGGCGGAGCCGGTTGCCACGCTCTCAATCGAGCCGAAGGACGTCAACCTGCCGGCCGGGCACGCCGCGGGATGGAAGCTCTCCTGGAATCCGAAGGCGCCGCTCGACAACGCGCAGGGAAAGCCGCGCGTCTTCGTCCACGTGGTCGGTCCGGGCCGCAACCTCCTCCGCACGTTCGACCACCGGCTGGCGGAGGAGTGGACGCCGTTCAAGGCGCAGAGCTACGAGATCGATCTCTACCAGTCGGCGATCGCCGAGCCCCTCCCCGCGGGCGCGTACGAGGTCACCGCCGGCCTTTACGACGACTCGTCGGGTGAGCGGTGGGCGCTCGAAGCCGCGGGCGACGAGGTCGGACGCCGCGAGTACCGGGTGGCGACGCTCGTCGTCCCGCCGGAGCCGGGGGGAAAGCCCGATTACGCGTTCGGCGGCGACTGGCTGGCCGAGCCCGGCGGCTCGAAGCAGGTGATCGAGCGCCGTTGCGCCCGGGGCGAGGGGACGATCGCCGTGCGCGGCGTCGCCTCGGCCGGAACCCTCCTGATCGGGTCGAGCGTCCCGAAGCTCGCGTCGGGCGCGTGGGGCGGCACCGTCGCCGTGACGGCGACCTGCGGGACGGAGCGGTACGAGATCAACGGACCCGAGGTCCAGTGGACGCGGATACCGGTCGCGCCTTCCGCGGCGGACCCCGCCTGCGAGGTCCGGTTCACGCCGGTCCCGCCCGCCGCCGGGGGGTACGAGCGGTCGGTCTGTATCGAAGTCCTCGCCTGGCGTCCCGGCTAACGCCGTATCGACAGCTTCTCGTACGCGACGATCGGCGAGGAGAAGCCGAGCGAAAGACCTTCCACGCCCGGCCGAGCAAAGCAGTAGCTCTGCTCGTGAAAGAGGGGGACGAGGAGCGCTTGGCGCGCGATCCGATCCTCGACCTGGCGGTAGATGGCGTGCCGGGCTCGGGGCTCGATCTCCGAGCGGCCCTTCTCGATCAATGAGTCGAGCTCGTCGCTGCCGACGAAGTTGCCGACGTTTCCTTCGCGGCTGTGCAGCAGACCGTGAACGAACGTGTCCGCATCCGGGTAGTCGGAGGCCCACCGCGCGATGACGACGTCCGCCAGCCCGGCGTTGCGGTTCTCCTGGAACCCCACCATCGAGTCGTTCAGGACCTTCAGCGTGAAGCCCATCTCGCGAAGCTGCTGCACGAGGTCCGCGAGGAGCGGCGCGCACTCGGCGAGGTAGACCATGTGCACGATCGCGGTGAGCTCGGTGGATTCCCGGGAGACCGTGTGCTCGGCCGTGTGCAGCGGCGCCTGCGCGGCGGAGCTCGGCTTCTCGCGCTTCGGGCTGTCGGCGGAGTATCCGAGCAATCCCGGCGGAATGAGGCCGCTCGCCGGGATCGCGAGGCGTCCCATCGTGCGCTTGACGGTCGCCGGCACGTCGAGCGCGTTCGCGACGCTCGCTCGAACGGAAGCGTCCCGGAAAACGCCGCGGTGCCGGTTGAAGGCGAGCCAGTAGGTCGAGAGCCGCGGCGCCTCCTTGTAGCCAGACGCGTAGACCGGGTCGTGACGGAGCCTTTCGGCGTCCGGAGGCAGCAGGCTCGACGCGATCGAGAACCGTCCGGCGAGGAACTCGGAGAGGATCTCCGCCGGCGGGATCCCGAAGCGGAACACCAGCCCCTCGCTTCGCGGATATCCCTCGCGCCAGTAGCCGGGATTGCGGTCGAGCTCGAGTCGCTTTCCCGGCTCGAAGGAGAGAACGCGGAAGGGCCCCGTCCCGACGCACCCGTCCCGCCAGCTTCCGCCGATCTCTCGCGTGCCTTCGGGAACGATCGACGCCGATTGATACGAGAGCAGGGCGGGAAAGAAGGACACCGGTTTCTCGAGATCGATGAAGAACTCGCTCGGTGAAACGATGTGGAATCCCTCGAGCTCGGTCGCGCTCCCCTCCACGAGGCGCTTCGCGCCGCGCACGGGTGTCAGCACCCATCGGCTCTCGCTCTCCTGTGTCTGAAGGAGCCGTTCGAACGAATACCGGACGTCGCGCGCGGTCATCCGCCGGCCGTCGTGGAAACGGACGCCCGGGCGCAGCCGGAACCGGAAGCGCATTCCGTTGTTCTCGGTGTGGATCTCGGAGGCGAGCCAGGGAACGACGCGCGCTCCCTCGATCTCCTTCGTCAGGCTCTCGAAGATGACGGGGAGGACCTCGCCCTGCTCGACCGTCCACGCGGGCGCGGGATCGAGGGTTGACACGACGCCGGGAATCGGAATGTGGAGCATCCCGCCGCCGACGTGCCGGCCGGGCGCGGCGGTCGCGTCCGCCTCTGCCTTGCCCACCTCGGTGTAGTTGACGAACGGCGAGGTGCTGCGCAGTTGCACGCCGCGCAACGTCGGGGCCGCGATCCGGTAGTCGACGTCGTGGAAGAGCGGGATCAGGACCCCGGAGTCGAGCAGCACGTGCTCGAACCGGCGATAGAGCTCGGCGCGCGCTTCCGGGCGGCTCTCGCGCCGCGCCTCTTCGAGGATTCGATCGGTCTCGGGAGACGAGAAGTAACCGCGCAGGAGGCCCTTCTCCGAGTGGAAGAGGCTGAATGAGAAGTTGTCCGGGTCGTCGTAGTCCGCGATCCAGCGCCCGACGATCAGGTCGATCCCACCGTTCTCGTTCCACGCCTCGAGGTATTCCGGCATCGTCCGCTTTGAGGCCGCCACCTCGACTCCGAGCTCCGCCCAGCCGCCGAAGAGCGCCGCGGTCAAGGCGCCGTACTGATCCCGGAGGATCGGATGGACGGCCGCACGGAGGCGGACTGGGGGCTCGAGCCCGGCGGAACGGATCATTTCCGCGGCCTTCTCGTGCGAGAGGTGGGGTTGCCGGCGTCCGGGATCGTGCCCGAGGACCCCGGGCGGCAGCATCCCGGTGGCGGGCAGAGCGAAGCGGCCGAGGGTCCCCCAGACGAAGTCCCGGACGCGCACGGCCTTGGCGAGCGCCTCCCGCAGAGTCGCGTTCGACCCCGCCGGACTCGAAGAGTTGAAGAGCACGAAGTAAGTGTTCTTCTTCGGGTGCTCGATCAGTCCGGTCCGGAACCGCGGATCGCGGAGGATCGCCTCCCGATCCTGCGGGAGCAGGTCGCGCGCGAGGTCGACGCCGCCGGACCGGAGCTCGCCGGCGATCGTGGAGGCGGAGAGCGCGGGTCGGAACTCGATCCGATCGAGATTCGGAGGGTCCTTCCGGTACCGGTCGTTGCGCTCGAGGACGACCCGGTCCGGCTGATGGAGCGCCAGCCGGAACGGCCCGGTGCCGAGGACGGCGCCGGCGCCCTCCTCGCCGGCCGTCGTCCGCAGCGCGATGGAGGTCTTGCCGTCCGTCAGGAGGGCCGGGTAGATCGGCAGCGACTCGGTGAGACGGATGACGACCTCGTCTTCCCCGGAGGTGGTGATTCCGGCAACCTCCGTCGCGCCCCCGTCGAGATACTCCCGAACCCCGGAAATGACGGCGAATGCCGCCGGCATGAGGTTCTCGGACAGCCGGATCGAACGCTCGAGGGATGACTTCACCGCCGAAGCGGTCAGCGGAGTCCCGTCCGAGAACACGATCCCGCGCCGGGTCGCAAGGCGAACGGTCCGGCCCTCGTCTTCGAGCGCCCAGCGCTCGGCGAGCGCCGGGACGAGGTTTCCCTGCGCGTCCGTCGTCACGAGCGTTTCGACGACGTTCGTGACGACCTCGCTCTCCTCGGTCGTCTGGTAGGTGCTCGGCTCCAGGTCCGCGATCGGGTTCGCCATCGCGACGACGAGCGTCCCGCCACGCGGAACTTCCTCTTCCTCGGGCGCCTTCTCCGTCGCCGTGAGCCGTTCGATCTCGGCGAGATAACCGGCGGCCTTCGGGTACTCGCCGCGCAGGTTCGCGACCGTCGCGGCGATCGAGAGAAGCTTCGTCAGCGGCTCGGTCTTGTCGAGGGAGCGCGCCGGTTCGAAACCCCTCTCGACCCAGCGGGAGGTTTCGTCCATCATTCGCGACTGCCAGGCGGTCTCGGCCGCGAAGAGGATCGCCGCGACGGCGCGCTCCGGCCGGCCGGCTCGCTCGAAGGTCCGGACCGCCCCTTCCGCTTCCCGCAAAGCGGTGTCGACGCCGCCCGATATCCGGCTGGCCTGCGCGAGGAGCAGGCGCGCTTCCCCCTCGAGGGAGCGGTCGCCCGACCACTCACCGTCCTGCAGGTATTCGAGGGCGGTCTTCGCGGACCGGACCGCGTCGTCGGGGCTGAACGCGTCCAGCGACTTCTGCGCGAGCTTCAGGCCGTACTCGACGGTCTTCTCGGGAACGTCGGCCTGGGAGAAGTGATGGACGAGGTCGGGATAGACGCGATCGAGCCGGCCGGCGTATCGCCCCTCGATCAGCTCGGCGTAGCGGCGATGGAGCGAGCGCCGCCGCCGCCGCGAGAGCGCGCTGTAGAGGACGTCCCGCACGATCCCGCTCGAGAAGGCGAGCCGGTCGCCGCGCGACTCGCGCTCCTCCTCGAGGATCCCCTCGCGGATGAGGCTCTCCGCCGAGTCGTCCAGGTTGCGCGCGCCTTCCGCGAGCGTCTCGAGGTCGCGGAACTCGAAGCTCCTTCCGAGGACGGACGCGACCGAGAGAAGCTCGCGCAGCTCCTCCGGCAGGTGCTCGACCCGCTTCTCGACGGCCTGCTGGATGGTGGCGGGGAGGGCATCGGTCGAGATGCCGGCGGCCTTCGAGAAGGTCCACGCCCCGGAGGGATCCTTCGCGATCCCCCCCGAGTCGAGGAGCGACCGGAGGAGCTCCTTCGTGAAGAACGGGTTCCCCTCGGTCGCGTCGCGAACCCGTTCCGCGAGCCCATCCGCTAGGCTGGATGCGCCGACGACCGATTCGACGAGCGCGCGGTGCTCGGAGGGGGAAAAGGGGCCGAGCGTGATCGAGACGAAGCGGGGATCGTCGGCGAACGAATCGAGCATCCGGGTGAGAGGGTGACGCTTGTCGGTCTCCGTATGACGGTAGCTCCCGACGATCAGGGTCGGGGTCGGTCCGAGGCGGCGCACGATGTACTGCAGGGCTTCGAGCGAGACTTCCGCTCCGTGGAGGTTCTCGAGGATGAGGACGAGCGGCTTCCCGGCGGCGATCCGGACGAGGGTCCGCGCGATCAGCTCGAAGACCTGGATCCGGTCCTCGGCCTTCCTCTCGGCGACCGTCGGCGCGATGCGCGAGTCGGAGCTTCCCGCCGAACGCAGCTCCGAGATCTCCGTGAGCTGGGGAAAGAGCGCGAGAAGGTCCGGAGCGAGGTCGGAGAAGTCGGGGCGCTCCGTGCCGGAGCTGCCGGTGTCCTTGTTGCGGAAGTAGTCCTGCACGAGCTCGCAGAAGCCCTGGTAGGAAAAGGCGCGATCGAGCTCGACGAACCGCCCGTAGAGCACCCGGATCTTCCGCATCGTCGCGAGCTTCGTGAGCTCCTCGAGGAGGCGCGTCTTCCCGATCCCCGGCTCGCCCGCCACGGCGACGAACTGGCAGTCGCCGGAGATGGCTGCATTCAAGCGGTGCTGGAGCTCGGCGAACTCCTTCTCCCGTCCGATGAACGCGGACGGGGCCGGCCGCGCGAGGACCCGGCTCGCCGTGTTGACGAGCGACATCGAATATTCGTCGCTCGCGAGGCTCGCCCGGCTCCGGCGGAGAGCCTCGACGAGCTCGGCCGCCCGTTGCGGCCGCCGCGAGGGGTCCTTCTCGAGACACTGCATCACGATCGCCTGCAGCCCTTCGCGGATGTCCGCGCCGAGAGCGCGCGGCGGCTGCGGGATCTCGTGCACGATCCGGTAGAGAACGGACTGCGACTCGCCCGCGAAGGGCGGCTGTCCCGCCAGGCACTCGTAGAGGACGGTCCCGAGCGAATAGATGTCCGACCGCCCGTCGAACGCGTGGGCCGTGACCTGCTCCGGGGAGAGGTACGTCACCGTCCCCACGAGCGTCCCCGTCTTCGTCAATCGGTTGTCGGAGGAGGCGTGGGCGAGCCCGAAGTCCATCACCCGGACCCGGACGTTTCCGCCCTCCTCCCGCGTGACCATGATGTTCTCCGGCTTGATGTCGCGATGAACGACGCCGCGGGAGTGGCTGTACTCGAGCGCCTCGGCGGTCTGGATCGCGATGTCGAGCACCTCCCCCAGGCGGAGCGTTCCGTCCCAGAGGAGGTGCCGCAGGCTCGTGCCGACGACGAGCGGCATGACGAAGAAGTAGGACCCTTCGTGCCGCCCGACGTCGTGGATCGGAACGATCCCGGGGTGATCCATCTGCGCGACGATCTGCGCCTCGCGCTGGAATCGCTCCTGGGTGTCCGCCGAAAGCTCGCTCGAGGCGACCAACTTCACCGCGACGTCGCGGTTCAGCCGCGGATCGCGCGCGCGGTAGACGACGCCCATCCCGCCGCGGCCGATCTCCGCCACGACCTCGTAGCGGTCGGCGAGCTTCGTATTGATCATGGCGACCGGGTGCTCCCTGGGGTGGCGGGGTTACCGTCGAATCGAGAGGTTCGCGTAGGCGACGCTCGACTGGCCGAGTCCGAGCTGCATGCCCTCGATCTCCGGCCGGGCGAAGCGGTAGACCTGCTCGTGAAAGAGCGGAACGAGGAGCGCCTTACGGGCGACGAGTTCCTCGATCTCGCGGTAGAGCGAGTGTCTCGTGCGGGGATCGATCTCGGCCCTCGCGCGTTCCGCGAGTCGGTCGACCTCCGGGTCGCCGCAGACGCGGCCGATCAGGCCCTCACGCGAGCGCACGATGCCGTAGATGAACGTGTCGGGGTCGGGATAATCGGCGATCCAGCGGCCGATGACGACGTCGGGCCGTCCGTCCTGGGCTTCGAGGTATTCGGCCATCGTCGTGTTCGCGGGACGGATCGCGAACCCGACTTCCCGCACCGCCCGGCTCAGCTCCGCGAGGTAGTCCGAGTACTCGTCGAAGAAGACCGGGTGGACGGCGGCCGAGAGCTCCACGGTCTCGCGGGAGATGGTGTG
>DASRPJ010000242.1:0-3084 GCA_035646435.1 Thermoanaerobaculia bacterium
CGGATACGTCGAGCTCCCTCGCCAGGAACCACCGCATCCGCGCCGAGTCGAGGATTCCCGCCATTCCGAAGACCCGCTCCCTCGGCAGGCCCGAGACCCGGCGTGCCACTTCGCACATCGCGTCGAGCGGGTTCGACACCACGATGAGAACGGCGTCGGGAGAGCGCGGCACGGCCTCGCGGACGACGGAACCGACGATCTCCTGGTTCTTGGCGACGAGGTCGTCCCGCGACATCCCGGGCTTCCGGGCGAGGCCCGCCGTCACGACGATGACGTCGGACTTCTCCGAGAGCTCGTACGAGTTGGAGCCCTCCATGCGGGCGCCGAACTTTTCGACGGGCGCCGACTCCATGATGTCGAGGGCTTTGCCCTGCGGGATTCCTTCGACGATGTCGATCAGGACGACGTCGGCGATCTCCTTCTCGACGAGGCGCTGCGCGAGGGTGGCGCCGACGTTGCCGGCGCCCACGACCGTCACTTTCCGCCGCATTCGGCCGCGGATTCTATCGGAAGGGCTGCAAGCGTTTACAATCGACGGGCGTGCCCGAAACCCTCGATCGAGTGCCTCCTCGTCCGGAATACAAGAGCCATCCGCTCTGGAACGAGGCGATGGCGATCACCCAGGCCGCGTACGCCCTCGCGGAGCGCGTGCGGCCCGCCGACCCGCTGACGGCGCGCCACCTCCGCAAGGCGGCCGTCGCGATCCCTGCCCACGTCGCCGGGGCGCTCACGTCGGAGGGCGAGGCCCGCCGAGACCACGTTTCGACCGCGCGAGGCGCTCTCTCGGAGGTCTCGCGTCAGTCGGCGCGGGTGGAAACGGCGGGCGAAGCCGACGCGGCCGCGGCGCTCGTGCGGCGGGCGTCGGCGCTCGACCGCGCGGTTCACTTCGAGCTCGGCGAGCCGCCGGGGAAGGCGTCGTGACGACTTCCGAGCGAGTCCGGCCGCTCCTCTACGTCATGATCGCGGGCGCGATCCTTCTCGCCGGCGCGGCCTTCTGGCTGCCGCGCTGGTGGGAGAACCGCCTGTATCGCGAGGCGGAGGCGGTCGCCGGCGTCGGCTCTCCCATCCTCCCGGGCACGCTCGCCGATGCGCGCAAGAAAATCGACCCGGGTATCAAGGCGGAGAAGGTCGAGGCCGCGCTCGGCAAGGCTTCGTTCGCCGTGCGCACCGAGGGCACGTCGGTTCACGACATCTGGAAGTACTACTTCGCCGACGGGACGCTGACGGTCAACCTCACCGACGGGTACGTCGCGCGCGTCGGGACGCAGTTCGGCCCCCCCCGGATCCGCAAGACCAGGCGACCGTAAGACGAACGTGTCCGAGCGCGGCGGCGGCGTCTCGCAGCGGAGCGAGCCTTCGATCCGAGTGGTCCTGATGCCCAAGGACACGAACGCCCACGGAACCATCTTCGGCGGCGTCATCCTCTCCTACATCGACCAGGCGGCCGCCGTGGAAGCGAAACGGCACGGCGCGTCGTTCATCGTCACCGTCGCCATGCGCGAAGTCGTGTTTCACGAGCCGGTCTACGTGGGCGACCTCGTGTCGTTCTATACGGGCCTCGTGAAGATCGGGAAGACCTCCATCACGGTGTCCGTCGAGGTCGTCGCCCAGCGGGGAGAGGGCGCCGCGCCTCCCGTCAAGGTCACGCAGGCGGAAGTGACGTTCGTGAACCTGGACGAGAACCGGAAGCCGCTGGCGATACCGAGGTAGAAAACCAGAAGGTCCCGATTTCTCGGGACCTTCGTTTCGCCAGCCGAGCGAGAGCCCGGCAATGGGTTCCGGTCGGAACTATCCTACCACTCCGACTCCTCTTCTTCGGGGGGCACGCTCGGCGTCGGGGTGATCTCCTCGTCCTCGTCTCCGATCTCCGCGAGCTCGGCGATCTCTTCGACCTCTTCGACCTCGACGACGTCCACTTCGAGGGGCTCCGGCTCGTGGACCGCCGGCTCCTCGTCCCTCCACAGCCGCTCCCGGGCCGTCTCCGCGGCCGGGGCGGCCGAGAGGCGGCGCGAGGACGATCGGCCGGGCGACGCGCCGCCGGACCGCGAGCCGGCGCGAGACGGAGTCGCTCGCTTGCGAGCGGCGGCGCTCTTCCGAGCGGTCGTCTTCTTCCGGGGCGTCGTCTTCCGAGCCGTTCTTTTGCGGGCCGTCGGCTTCTTTTTCCGGGCCGTCGTCTTGCGCGCACGAGTTGCGGTCCCGCGAGTCGCTCGCGACTTCTTCGCCGCGGTTCTGCGAGCCGGCCGAGCCTTGCGGGCAGAACCCCTCTTGCGCCCGACGGCCGTCTTTCGCGCCGATCCGCGTGAGGGCTTCCGCGCGCTCGCCTTCTTCCGTGCCGGAGGGCGCGAAGCCTTTCGCCCACCCCGTTTTTTCGTCTTCTTCGCCACGTCGACCCTCCTCTCGACCGGCTGCCGCCGGGAGCCGGATCATACAATTCCGGGTTTGCACAGGCGAGTCGCGAACGGGCACGGCGAACCGCCGCGGAACGCCTCGTGAGGCGCTCGCGGGGAGGCCCCGACGGGGGGCCCCGGGTCGTCATGACCGCCCGTCCCGGCGGGCTCTCGATCGAGATCCGGCCGCTCGCCGGCTGGAAACGCTGGCGCCGGCGGCTGACTGCGGCGGCGCTCGTCGTCGTGGCGGCCGCCCTCTTCGGGGCGGCGAGGCTCGTGCCGCTCTGGGAGACCAGCCTCAAGCGGGGCAACTTCAACGAGCTTCCCTTCTCCCTCCTCGTCTTCCTCACCCTGGCCGTCGGAATCTCGACGCCGCTCACGCTCGTGGGACTCGCCGCCCTGGCGTTTTCGGAGGAGACCGTCGAAGTGGACGCCCACGAAGTCGTCATCGCGACGACCACGTTCGAGCGGACGCGCATCCGCCGGATACCGCTCGCCGAGCTCGACTGCTGGCGCGAGACGAGCGTGCCCCTGCCGCCGTGGTGGAGCTGGAGCGTCAAGCGCCTCGCGGCGCGGACGAAGGGGCGCCTCCTCCCTCTCGCCGGCGGGGCGGGGCCGAGGGAGAAGCGCGCCATCGGGCTTGCGCTCGCCCGGGCGACGGGTCGGAGGCTCGTCGGCGACTTCGGGCGGGTGATCG
>DASRPJ010000243.1:0-11056 GCA_035646435.1 Thermoanaerobaculia bacterium
CGCGATCCACTGCCCGGCGTGCGTCTCCTGGCTCATCAGGTCGTGCCGCTCGGAGCCGTGTCCCATCGGCAGAACGTAGTCCGCCCACCACGCCGTCTCGTTCCACGTCGGCGTGAGCGCGACGTGGAGGCCGATCTTCGACTCGTCGCGCAGGACCTCCAGCCACGTGAACCCGTCCGGGTTCGTCCACATCGGGTTGTAGACGCGCGTGAAGTAGACGTCCAACTTTCCGCGTCCCTCCTTCAGGAAGTGCGGCAGGAGGAAGCTCATCTCGAAATACGAGAGCGGGTACTCCGCGGGCCACGTGAGCTCGTTCCAGCGCTTCACGTGCGGCGCGAGCTTGTGCGGGCGCGGCACCCACTTGTCCCACGCGTTGGCCGACGTGCCGCCGTCGACGCCGATCGAGCCGGTCAGTACGGAGAGGAACCAGAGGCAGCGCGCGACCTGCCAGCCCCCGAGGTTCCCCGCGGCGGCGCTCCTCCAGTTGTGAGCGGCGAGCCGGCCGCCGCAGGCCGCGACGTCGTCGGCGATGCCCTCGAGGACGCCGGCGTCGACGCCCGACTCGCGGGCGGCGAAGTCGAACGTGTACTTCGCGTAGAGAGCCTTCAGTACGGACACGAAGGAATCGAAGGTGACCGGCCGGTCCGGGTGGACCTGGCGCAGGTACTCCTCCCAGTTCACCCAGCGGCGGACGAACTCCCGGTCGAAGCGCCCGGTCGAGACGAGGTGGTTCGCGATCGCGAGCAGGATCGCCGCCTCCGAGCCGGGCCACGGCGAGATCCACCTGTCGGCGCGCGACGCGGTGTTCGAGAGGCGCGTGTCGAACACGATGAGCTTCGCGCCCGCCAGCTGCCCTTCGACGATCCTCTGGGCGTGCGGGTTGAAGTAGTGGCCCGTTTCGAGGTGGCTGCTGATCAGGAGGATGACTTTCGCGTTCGCGTGATCGGGGCTCGGGCGGTCGAAGCCCATCCAGAACGCGTACCCGGCGCGCGCGCCCGCGGAGCAGATGTTCGTGTGCGAGTTGTGACCGTCCAGCCCCCACGCCGGCAGGATCCACTCCATCAGGCCGTCGTGCCCCGGCCGCCCCACGTGGTACATGACCTCGTCGTGGCGCCCCTCCTGGAGGGCGCGCCGGATGCGGCCGCCGATGTCTTCGAGCGCCTCCTTCCACGACGTGCGCACCCATCGACCCTCCCCGCGGGCGCCGGCGCGCTTCAAGGGATAGAGAATCCGGTCCGGGTCGTTGACCTGGTTGAGGGTGGCCGGTCCCTTCGCGCAGTTGCGCCCGCGGCTCCCGGGGTGCGCGGGGTTCCCCTCGAACTTGCGCACCTGCATCGTCTCCTTGTCCACCCAGCCGAGGAGCCCGCACGCCGACTCGCAGTTGAAGCAGACGGTCGGGACGAGCATGTAGCGGCGAGGGACCTTCCTCGGCCACTCGCCCGGGTCCCATTCGACCCAGTCGTCCCACGTCTCGGGAGGCGGGTACTGCTGCATCCGCTCGCCGGCGTCGGTCGACTGCGGGGGAAGGCGCGTGGGGCGGGAAGGGTCGCTCACGTTGCGCTCAGTTGTTGGGGACCTGTTGCGGGGCCATCACGAACGCCCACTCGTAGAAGAAGAGGCCGGCAAGCGAGAGCGCGCCCGCCAGGGCGACGGAGGGCAGAGAGCCGGCCAGCCCGATCAGGAGGAGCGGCGCGGCGAGCCCGCCGATCACGCTTCCCCAGTAGTGCGGGGCGTACCGGCCGTGAGTGATCATGCGCGCGGCCGCGGTTGCGGCGCGGCTCGCGTGCGGGAGGGCGAACTCCGCAGCCGCGAGCAGGAGGTTGGCGACCAGGCTCGCGCCGAGCGTCCAGGAGAGAACGCGCACCGCCTCCGCGGGGATCGCGACGAAGAGTCCCGCGATCGAGAGGGTGGCGGCGCCCGCCATGACCGCCTGCCCGAAAAGGTGCCAGGAGAGCAACCGGCTCCGCCAGAGCTCCCGCCCCTCCGCCTGCGCGAAAAGGAAGGCGGTGTACACCGCCGACAGGATCGCGAGGAGGACGCCGGGCCACGCGAGGAAGCGGGCGGCGTCCGGACGCCCGAGAACGTCCGCGAGCCCGAACGCGCCCGCGACGAGAGGAAACGCGATCAGGATGACCGCGCCGCGCGTCAGCCAGGAACGCCACTGCGGGCGAACGAGGATCGTCCAGAACCGCTCCGGCCGGTCGAGGTCCCAGACGAGGAGCCCCGTCGTGAGGGCGATGAAGAGGAGCGCGATCCAGGAAGCGATCGTCGTGAAGAGCGGCAGCGAGGGGAGAAGCCCGAGCGCCACTCCGGCCGCCGCGACGAGGAAGGCTCCCGCGCCGATCGCCTTGGTGACGAGGTACGCGGGAACCTGCCAGTGCCAGGGAACGCGGTGCGGCACGTTGTAGGTCTCGCGTGCAGCTGCTCCGAGCCCGCCCCGCAGGAGCGCTCCCGCCATCTTCCCCGGCGCGATCTGGATCGGGCCGCGCCAGTCGGTCGCGCCGTTACCCTTTCCGTTTCCCTCCCCCGGCCACTGCGCCGAGAGCATCCCGGAATCCTGCGCGGCGGCCATCGGAAGGAGCGCCGACCGCTCCGCGTCGATGTAGAAGAGCTTGGGCCGGGTCGCGAGCTCCGGCTTGCGGACGCTGACGTCGTGGGCCGCGAGCAGGCGCGAGATCTCGGAGCTGCCGTCGTCGATGTCCCCGGCGATGATCGCGTGGACCGGACAGACGACGACGCACGCGGGCTCCAACCCGACGTCGGTTCGGTGAGCGCAGAAGTGGCACTTCGCCGCCGTTCCGGAGTCCGGGTCGATGTGGATCGCGTCGTAAGGACAGGCCTGCATGCACGCCTTGCAGCCGATGCAGACGTCCGAGTCGAACTCGACGATCCCGTCGTCGCGCCGGTACATCGCCTTCGTCGGGCAGATGGGAACGCACGGCGGCCTCGCACAGTGGTTGCAGCGCGTCACCTGGAAGTAGCGCCGCGTGTCGGGAAACTCCCCCTTCTCGACGTACTTGACCCAGGTGCGGTTGACCCCGACCGGGACCTCGTTCTCCGACTTGCACGCCGTCGAGCAGGCGTGACACCCGATGCACTTGCGGTTGTCGATCAGAAAGGCGTAGTTCATGGGTCAGGCGTCATGGCAGGCGTCATGGGGTCAGGCGTGCTGTTTGGTTGTTCCAATCGCGATATGACCAATCTACACGCCTGACCCCGAGAAGGCCGCCACGACGGGGGCGTGGTCGCTCGTCCCGAACTGCGCGAGCACCTGGCACGAGGCGGCGCGCGCCGCGAGCGGGGCGCTCGCGAGCACGTAGTCGAGGCGCCAGCCGATGTTTCGCTGGCGCATGTTCCGCCAGGGCGCCCACCACGTGAAGAGGCCGTCGTTGTCGGGATCGAGCGCGCGACCGACGTCCACGAGCCCGCGGGAAAGGATCTGCTCGATGAGCGCCCTCTCCTCGGGGAGCTGGCCGATGCAGTTCGGCTTGCGCTCCTTCGGGTGCACGTCCCGCTCGGTGCGCGCGACGTTCAGGTCGCCGCAGAGGACCATGCTCCGGCCGCCGGCGTGCGTCTCCGCGACCCAGCGGTCCATCGCCTCCAAGAACCGCATCTTCGCGGGGAAGTCCTTGCCGCCGTTCGGCACGTAGATCGACGCGACGACGAGGCCCCCGATCTCCGCGGCGACGACGCGGTTCTCGTGGTCGAACGCGGGGTGGCCGAATCTCGGCTCGTCGGCAAACGAGTCGCGCCGGACGTGCAGCCCGACGCCGGAGTACGCGCGCTCGCCGTGCCAGTAGCACCAGTAGCCCGCCATCTCGCAGAGGGCCGGCGGAACCTGCGCCGCCGCGGCCTTGATCTCCTGGAGGCAGACGACGTCGGGACGGTCGCGCTCGAGCCACTCGGTGACCTGGCTCTGCCGCGCACGGATGCCGTTGACGTTCCAGGTGCCGATTTTCATTCCGCGGCCTTCCGGTCATCCAGAGCCCATCGCCCCTGCGTGTCATCCCGAGACCGTCGCCCCTGCGTGTCATCCCGAGACCGTCGCCCCTGCGTGTCATCCCGAGACCGTCGCCCCTGCCTGTCATCCCGAGCGAAGCGAGGGATCTGTGTCCCTTTCGACAGCGCCCTTCGCTCAGGACAGGCTCCGCGAGGGATCTGGGCCCAGATTCCTCGGCCTGCGGCCTCGGAATGACAAGGCGGGTCGGTCAACAGGGCAAGACCCTACGGCTTGACCGGCGTCCCCGGCGTGCCGATGTCGAGCACGGCGCGCCACTTTCCGTCGGCCTGCTTGCGCCAGATCGAGACGTACGTGCCTCTCGCCGACGCCGGCTTCCCCGACGGGTCCCTGCTCATCCGATCGTACGTGCCGATCGAGTAGCCGAGGTCGCCGCTCGCCGAGACGTGCACTTCGTCCGGCTGCCACTTGAGGAACATCGACGGATCGGTGAAGAGAGGCAGCCACGCCTTGGCGACCGCCTCCCGTCCGCGCGAAACGTCCCGGCCGAAGAAGACGGCGTCGTCCGCGACGAGTGAGTTGAACTTCTCGAGGTTACGGTCGGATACCGCCTTGGCCATCTCCAGGTCCGCGATGCGGATCGCGCGCCTGGCGGCCTCGAGGTCCACGGCGGCCGGCTCGTGCGCCCGCAGGAACGTTGCCGCGAGCAGTAGCGCCGCCGCCGTTGCGAAAGTCCGTTTCATTTCTTCTCCCCTTCCTTCTCGAGCTTCAGCGCGACCGAGTTCATGCAGTAGCGCTCCCCCGTCGGCTGCGGCCCGTCGTCGAACACGTGACCGAGGTGCGCGTCGCAGCGGCTGCACAGCACCTCCGTGCGCTTCATGAAGAGGCTGCCGTCCTCTGCCGTGCGGACGCTCTCCCCGGAGAGCGGCTGGTAGAAGCTCGGCCAGCCGCTTCCCGACTCGTACTTCGTCTCGGAGTCGAAGAGCGGGTTCCCGCAGCCCGCGCACACGTAGGTCCCCGCCTCCTTCGACTTCTCGTACTCGCCGGTGAAGGGTCGCTCGGTGCCTTTCTCGCGCATCACGTGGAACTGCTCGGGAGTCAGCTCGCGGCGCCACTCCTCTTCCGTCTTTTTGAGTTTGTTCATGGAGCAAGTCTATCGAGTCACGACAGCGTCGCCACGAACTCGCGCACCGCCGCGATCGCCTCGCCCATGTTCTGCGCCTCCGTCCGGCCGGACGACGCGCGCGGCTTGAAGGAGTGGTCGCCGTCCTCGATCCAGTGAACGCGGATCTTCGGCGACAGCGCGTAGCCGGCGACGTCTTCGGCGGTGCCGAACGTGTCGCGCGTCCCCTGCACGACGAGCGCGGGCGTTTTCAGGTTCTCCAGGTGTTTCGTGCGGAGCTTGTCGGGGCGGCCCGGCGGATGGAAGGGATACCCGAGACAGACGAGACCGAGCGCCCCGACCTCGTCGGCGACCATGCTCGCTATGCGGCCGCCCATCGACTTGCCCCCGACGACGAGACGCGCCCCTCCGCCGAGCACCTCGACGATCTCCTTCCACGCGTCGCGCAGGACGGGCTCGCGGTCGGGGGCGCCGCCCCGGCGTCCGGTCTCGCGCCGCGAGCGCATGTACGGAAACTCGAAGCGCGCGACCCGGACCTCTTCGGACGCGAGACCGCGCGCGACCGCGTTCATCCACGCGGTGTTCATCGGAGCGCCCGCGCCGTGCGCGAGAACGACGGTCGTCGGCGCGGTCTCCGGTCCGTCGAATAGGATCTCCGCCTCGCCCGTCGCCACGTGCGGATCTTAGCCGCGGCCGGAACGGGACTTGCTTCACCGAAAGGGTCCGATGACGAACACCGAATCGCAGGACGAGAACGGCCCGAACCCGTTCGCCGCCCTCGGGCTCGCCGGGGAGCTCGTGACCGCGCTCGGCGCACTCGGCTACGAGGAGCCGACGCCGATCCAGAACGCGGCCATCCCGCCGCTCCTCGCGGGGCGCGACATGCTCGGCCAGGCGGCCACGGGCACCGGAAAAACGGCCGCCTTCGCCCTGCCGCTGATCCAGCGGATCGCGAAGGATCCGGACGGCCGCGGGCGCGCCGCGGCGCTCGTCCTCGTGCCGACCCGGGAGCTCGCGATGCAGGTCTCCGAGGCGGTCCACCGATACGGAAAGGTTTTCGGCGTTCACGTCGCGGCGATCTACGGCGGCGCGCCGATGGACCCGCAGATCCGCACGTTGAAGCGCGGAGTGGACGTCGTCGTCGGAACCCCGGGCCGCGCGCTCGACCACATTCGGCGCAAGACCCTGAAGCTCGACTCGGTCCGGTTCCTCGTGCTCGACGAGGCCGACGAAATGCTCGACATGGGCTTCGCGGAGGACCTCGAAGCGATCCTCCAGGCGACGCCCCGCGAAAAACAGACGGCGCTCTTCTCGGCGACGATGCCGGCCCGGATCGCCGCGATCGCGGAGAAGCACCTGAAGGACCCGGCGCGCGTGACGATCGCGCGGGAGCGGGCGGCGCCCGGCAAGATGCCGCGCGTCCGACAGGTCGTCTACATCGTCTCCCGAGCCCAGAAACCGGCCGCGCTCGCGCGCGTGCTCGACGTCGAGGAGCCGACGTCCACGATGGTCTTCTGCCGCACGCGCATCGAGGTGGACGCGCTCACCGAGACGCTGAAGGCCCACGGCCATCGCGCCGAGGCGGTGCACGGCGGCCTTGCCCAGCGCGAGCGGGACCGGGTGATGCGGCTCTTCCGGTCGGGCAAGGCGGACATCTTGGTCGCCACCGACGTCGCGGCGCGCGGGCTCGACATCGAGCGCGTGTCGCACGTCGTCAATTACGACGTGCCGTCCGCCCCGGAGGCGTACCTCCACCGGATCGGCCGGACGGGTCGCGTGGGGCGGACCGGCGTCGCGATCACGCTCGCCGAGCCGAGGGAGCACCGCCAGCTGCGCAACATCGAGGCGTTCACGAAGCAGAAGATCGAATCGGCGCGCGTGCCGTCGGTCGCGGACCTGAAGGCGCGGAGGCTCGACCGGACGCGCGGCGCGGTGCGGGAGCGCATCCTCGCGGGCGAGCTCGACGACGTGCGGGTCGTCGTCGAGTCTCTCGCCGAGGAGTTCGACGTCATGGAAGTCGCCGCGGCGGCGGTCAAGATGGTCCACGCGGCGACCGGCAGCCAGGCCGGCGACGAGGAGGAGATCCTCGAGCCTCCGCGCCCCGCGTTCCGCCCGTCGGGACCCGGCGGCAAGCGGCCGTTCGGTCCGACCGGAAAACGCCCGTTTCGCCCCGGCGGGAAAAAGCCGTTCCGGAGAAGGGGTCAGGCCTGAATTCAGGTCAGGCCTGAATTCAGGTCAGACCCCACGTAACCAACCCCCGGATCCCCCCGTCTATCTGGTGGGAGGAGCCGTCATGTCCAAAGGCCTCGCCGGTCTCGTCGTTCTTTCCTGTCTCGTCACCGGACCCGCGATCGCCGCGGAATCCCGGGAGTTTCACCGCGCAGTCACCCTCGACGCGCGGGGTGCGGTATCGATCGACACGTTCAAGGGCACGGTCCAGATCGAGCCCTGGGACCAGGCCCGGGCGGAAATCAGCGCCCGCATCGAGCCCGACACCACCTGTGGCAACGACTCGAGTCAGGCCGAGCGCGTCCGCTTGACGGAGATCGACGTCCTGTCGAGCGCCTCGGGACTGAAGATCCGATCCAACTACGACAGCCTGAAGGACATGCCCATGATTGCTCTCCACCTGGAGGGAAACGACATGGCCTGCAGCGCCCATCCCTTCATCCACTACCGCATCCAGATGCCGCGAACGGCGAGGCTCGACGTCAAGGACCACAAGTCGAACATCTCGGTCAGCGGATTGCGCTCCGACGCGCGGATCGTGAGCCACAAGGGAGACATCGACGTGAAAGATCACGACGGCGCGCTCGACCTGACGACGCACAAGGGAGAGGCGCATGTCGAGTTCGCGCGGCTCGGCGGCGACAGCCGCTTCGAAACGCACAAGGGCGACATCGACATTGCGATCCCGCGGTCGGCGGGCTTCGACCTCGAGGCCGAGGTAGGGCGCAACGGGCGACTCGATACCGGCTTCGAAGTCCTGGCGCGCGAACGGTCGAAGCGCGAGCGTTTCTACGGGGAGAAAGTCAACGGCGGCGGACCCCGCCTCGAGCTCACGACGAGGAACGGCGTCTTCCGCCTAACGGCGAAGTAGTTCCTGGGGTCAGGTCTCCACTTGCCACGTTGTTAGTTATCCCGTTGGAAGAAAGCCTTTTAAGCCGGCGAGAAAGGCGAAATCTTAATGTTTCGCGCCCCAGAGGATTCTTAAAAGGCAGTGCCCGCGGCAGCTCGTAACCTCCTAGCTGTCAGTCTTTCGGGTTCATAGTGGTAAGTGGAGACCTGACCCCAACGACCACCTTGCCCTCGGTCTTGCGGCTCGCAAGCGCTCGGTGCGCGTCGGGGAGACGTTCGAACTCGAACCGCGGCCCGACGATCGGGCGCACGCGTCCCGCCTTCCAGTCGAGAAAGATCTCGTTCGCGGCCGTGCGCAGCTCGCTCAGCCGGTTCGGGAGGAGCGAGAGGTTGAACCCGATGAGACTGCGGCACGCCGACACGAACGAGTACGGCGACAGGAAGCCCATTGCGACGAGCTCGCGGAGGGCCTGCAGCTTCGCGACGCCTCGCTTCCCCGACGCGGCGGCGAAGCCGTAGAGGACGTAGCGACCGCCGCGGGCGAGCCGCGGCCAGAGCGCGCGGAACGTCGCGCCGCCGATTGCGTCGATGACGACGTCCACCCGGCCGTCCCCCAGCAGGTCGGCGCGACCCGCCGCGGCGTAGAGGCCGGCGCGCTCGGCGCCGAGCTCGCGGCAGAGCGCGATCTTCTTCTCCGATCCGACGAGCGCGACCGTCTTCGCCGGCAGACGCGCGAGAAGCTGCAGGAGCGCGGTCCCGACGCCGCCGGCCGCCGCCGTCACGACGACCGTCTCCCCCGGCCGCACCTGCGCTTCCGCAATGGCGTAGCGAGCCGTGAGGAACGCGACCGGCATCGCAGCGGCTTCGACGAGGTCTACGCCGTCCGGAAGCGGGAAGACGTTCGACTGCCGGCACACGACGCGCTCCGCGTATCCGCCGAAGATCGGGACCGCGACGACTTTCGCGCCCGGCGCGACCGCCGTGACCCCGGCGCCGACCGACTCGACGACCCCCGAGATCTCCATTCCCGGCACGAACGGCGGCTTCGGCGTGTTCGGATAGGCGCCCGCGCGCGCGAAAAGGTCCGCGAAGTTGACGCCGATCGCCGCGGTGCGCACGAGGACCTCGCCCGGGGCCGGCGACGGATCGGGTCGTTCGCGGAGCACGAGCCGCTCCGGCCCGCCGAAGCGGTCCACGAACCAGGCGCGGGATGACACGGTCACGTCCCCCTTGTCGAGAGTTCGGTCCAGCAATACGTCAGCGCGAGCCCTCGCCACGGCCGCCATCGCTCGCCATAGGCACGCATCTCCGATTCGCTCGCCCGGCGCCCGTGCTCGAGCACCGCCTCGGGGAGGTACTTCACGACGCTCAGGTCGCCGGCGGGGTACGCGTCCGCGCGCGCGAGCCCGCGCAGGAGCGCTGTCTCCGCCGTCCAACGCCCGATGCCCTTCATCGCCCTCAGACGTTCAATGGCCGCTTCGTCGGGCAGCGCGGCGATCTCCTCCTCCTTCAACTCGCCGTCCGCGAACGCGCGCGCCAGCCGCGCGATCGCGCCGAGCTTCGAGCGGGAGAGCCGAAATCCGGCGAGGCCGTTCTCCCCCTCACGGGCGAGGCGTTTCGCGGAGGGGAAGGCGTAGTACGCGTGACCGCCGACCTCGAGACGTTTTCCGAAGGTGGTCGAGAGGTCCGCTCGGATATCGAACGCGAACGCGAGGTTCACCTGTTGCGCCAGGACCGCCGTGACGAGCGCTTCCCAGAGCGACGGATATCCCGAGATCCGCAGTCCCCGGAACTTCCGAACGAGCGGAGCAAGCAGCGGGTCGGCCCGCGCGACGCGATAGAACGGTCCGACGTCGGCTGCCGCAGCGAGGGCTCCTCGAACGAGGTGCCGCGCGGCCGCGGCGGCCTCCGCCGATTCCGCGGCAGGGCCCTCGAGCGTCACGCGAAGGCGCGCCGCGGTCACGCCGCCCGCGGACTCGACGGTGACGAGCACGACGCTCCGCCCCGCCTCGAGCAGCCGGCGGTAGGCCTTCCCGTCGAAGTGATCGACCGGATCGGGAAAGCGCGCGTAACGCCGCGCGGTGAGCGCGAGCGAGTAGGGGCGGGGCGGCTCGATCCAGAAGCGGCGCTTCAACGCGACGCTTCGGCTTCTTCCGAACGTCCGGTGCGCGCACCCACGATCTGCCGCAGGAGGTCCGGCTCGTCGGTCAGGATCCCGTCGACTCCGAGCGCGACGAGCTCGCGCAGGCGCTCTTCGTCGTTCTCCGTCCAGACGATCACCGATTCGATGCGGCCGGCGTCGCGCGCGGCGACCACGGCTCCGAGCTCGTCGACGAAGTCGGGCCAGAAACGGCGGCGGACCCCCATGCTGACGCACGACGCGCCGTAGCGGCTCGCGAAGTCGAGGACTCCGGGGTACTCGAAGTCCGCGAACACGCCGATTCCATCGCCGAGCGGCTCGCGCCGCGACTCGGTGAGCGCAGCCATCAGCGTTTCTTTCCGCGGGCACAGCATCGCGACCTTCACGCCCTCGGGAATACGACCCGCTCGCCGCGCGTCCCGAAGCAGACGGGCGAGGTCGCGCGCCGGCCCGGTCTCCTTCTCGCCGAGCTTCACGTCGAGACACACGAGCGCGAGCTCCGGGGTCTCGCGCGCCCAGGTGAAGAGGTCCTCGAGGAGCGCGACGGGAACACGCGCCTTCCCGCGCTCGTCGTCGCTCGGGACGTAGCCGTGGCGCGCGAGGAAGTCGGGGAGGTCGAGCTCGCTCGCCGGGCGGCGCCACGGAGATCCGACGGGCGGGACGTCCGGTTCGTACAAGTAGTTTTCCCCCGAAGCCTGGCGGGCGAGCGCGACCTTGGCGTCGGGGTGGCAGTCGTGCCACAGGACGAAGTACCCGT
>DASRPJ010000244.1:0-10903 GCA_035646435.1 Thermoanaerobaculia bacterium
CGAACACGCCGACGAACACCCCGACGAATACACCGACCAACACGCCGACGAACACCCCGACGAATACGCCGACCAACACGCCGACGAGGACGCCGACGATCACCCCGTCCAACACCCCGACGAACACGCCGACCAACACGCCGACGAGCACGCCGACGATCACCCCGTCCAACACTCCGACGAACACCCGGACGAACACTCCGACGAACACCCCGACCGCGACCCCGATCGTGCCGACGCCTGGGGAGATCGACACTCCGACTCCGACGAGGACGCCGACGCGGACCCCGACTCCGGTCATCGGGTTCGAGGGATGTACCCCCGGCTACTGGAAGCAGAATCAGCACCTCGATTCGTGGACGGCGACCGGCTATTCGCCGAACCAGACGATCGGGAGCGTGTTCACGATCCCGTCGGGCAGTTGTGCCGCGCAGGCGAACGTCAGCCTCAAACTGGCGCTCAAGCTCCAGGGAGGAAAGACCCTCTGCGCCGCGCGGGAGACTCTGCTAAGGGCGGCGGTGGCGGCTCTCCTGAACGCCGCGCATCCGACGGTCGACTATGCGCTCTCGACCGCTCAGGTGATCGCCGAGGTCAATGCGGCGCTCGCAAGCGGCGACCGCAAGACGATCCTGACGCTGGCGAGCCGGCTCGACGCGTTCAACAACCAGGGCTGCCCGCTGAACTAGCCTCGGTCCCCGGCGGGCAGAGGCTGCACGGCCCTCGGCTCTCTGCCGTCGCAATCCGTTCGCTCCGGCGCGCCTTCTCGTCGCGAACGGTGCGTTATCGCGAGCGCGTGTTTCCGACCGCGTTGCGATCCCGGCGAGCCGTCCGCTCTCGATCGGGCGCTCGAGCTTAGCGGGTGCGTTTGTCCAGCGCCCTGCTGACTCTCGAAGACCCCGCAAGGTAGTCACCCGACCGGATCCGTGGCAATCCGCCCGTCGGGCGGTTGTAGAGGTAGATCCAGGCCTTGACCGTCTTTCCGCTCCCGAGATCGACGACAGCCCGACTCCTCCGGAACTCCCCGGACCGCGGCTTCTTCTCGTCCCAGCCCTCGTAACGGTCCAGCACCTTCAGGGCACGATCGGCGTCGCGAAGAAGGTATACGTCACCGCGAACGAACGCTCGGGTCGCGGTCGTCTTCACGGCGCCGGGATAGCGGCCGACGTCGTACAGGATTCCTGGGATTCTGCCGCGGCCGACGGGCTCACCGTAGCGTTCGAGCACCGTGTTCATCTCGTGTCCGACGCCCCGCCGGAGCGTGCCGTAGACGAACAGGTAATCCCGCTCGGGCTTCGAACGGGGCCGAGTGGAAGTCATGGCAGATTCTAGGGCGAATTGATCTTTGCGATGAGCTCCTGGAGTTTCTCGAAGCCCTCTTTCTTGATGAAACTCATCACTTCGGGTTTCTTTGCAAGGTCTCGGATGTAGTACTCGAACATCATTTCGACTTCCACCGTTTTCAACTGACCGAGCTTCCAGAGGCTTGCGACGAACTCGAAGAAGTTCAGGTAGTCAACGAGCGGCTCGAGGGCGCTCGCGTTTTCCGGATCGGTCCTGAGACAGGCAAGCAGCTGGACGCGCTCTTCGCTCTCGTAGTCGAGCAATGCTCGGGTCCTCTGGAACTCTTTGTTCAGATAGAACCGCTCGTAGAGCGAAGCGAGCCATTCCGCCCGGCGAACCTTCAGGCTCTTTCAGAAGGTGTATAGCGCCAGACCACCCGCCACTGCCGCAAGGAGAACCTTTATCGCTTCGAGATCGAGGGTCACTAACTACTTTTGTCGCCTGGCGCGCCGGTTCCTCTCGATGACCCGCTCCACGAACTCCCGCACGGCGCCGTGGCCGCCTCCGCGCGCGAGAACCACCTGCGCGGCGGCCTGCGCGACCGGCGCGGCGTCGGCGGGGCAGGCGGAGAACCCCGCCGCTTCGAGGAGCGGAACGTCCGGCTCGTCGTCGCCGATCGCAGCGGTCTCGGACGGATCGATCGACCATCGGCCGCACAGCTTCCGGTAGAGCGCCTCCTTGTTCGCGACCCCCTGGTAGCAGAGCCGGACGCCGAGGTCGCGCGCCCGCCGCGCGGTGGCGAGCGACTCGCGCCCGGAGATCCACACGACTTTGAGGCCGGCGGCGAGCGCCATCTTGATGCCGTGGCCGTCCTTCGTGTCGAAGACTTTGAGCTCCCGCCCGCGGTCGTCCATGTAGAGCCGGCCGTCCGTCAGGACGCCGTCGACGTCGAGGAAGAGCGCTTTGATCGGCCGGGAGGGCGGCGTGCGGGCCCGCGTCAAGCGATTCCCGCCGAGAGGAGGTCGTGCATGTGGACGGCGCCGGTCAAACGTCCGTCCCCGTCGACGACGAAGAGCGCGGTGATCTTCGCCTCCTCCATCCGCTCGAGCGCGGCCGACGCGAACTCGTCGGCGTCGATCGTCTTCGGGTGCGCGTGGGAGCACTCGCCGGCGGTTCCCGAGAGCCGCGAGGGGTCCTTCTCGAGCAGTCGCCGCAGGTCCCCGTCGGAGATGACTCCGTGGACCTCCCCGCGGCCGTTCACGACCGCGGTGACCCCCATCATCTTGCGCGACATCTCGTGGATGGCCTCGGTCATCGGCGTGTCCCGGGTGACGGACGGCACGCGGTCGCCCGATCGCATGAGGTCCCGGACCTTCAGGAACCGGCGCCCGAGCCGGCCGCCCGGATGCAGGGCGGCGAAGTCCTCCTCCCGGAAGCCGCGCCTTTCGGAGATCGCCATCGCCAGGGCGTCGCCCATGGCGAGCATTGCCGTCGTCGACGCGGTCGGCGCCAGGTTCAGCGGACAGGCCTCCCGCGAGATCGCGACCGAAATGACGAGCCCGGCGGCCCGTGCGACGGGGGAGCCCGGTTCCCCGCTCATGGCGATCGTCCGGAGGCCGCGGGCGTTGGCGAACTCGAGGAGCCGCACGACCTCCGGGGTCTCTCCGGAATACGAGAGGGCGAGGACGGTGTCGCCGGGGACGAGCATGCCGAGATCGCCGTGGCTCGCCTCGGCGGCGTGAAGGAAGTAGGCCGGTGTCCCGGTGGACGCGAGCGTCGCGGCGAGCTTCTGGCCGATGAGCCCGGATTTCCCGAGCCCCGTCACACAGAGGCGGCCCGGCGAGGTCGCGACCTCCTCGACGGCGCGCTCGAAGACCGGACCGAGGTTGCCGATCTGCTCCCGGACGGAGTCCGCCTCGATCTGAAGGACCTTGCGCGCCGCCTCGAGGATCACGGAATTATCTTAGCCGTTAGTTGTTTGCTCCCGCCGCGGGGTGGCAACCCGGTGCCCCGTTTCTCCGTATGAAGCCGCAAGAACCGGGGAAAACCTGAACAAACCTCCGGAAAACAAGGAGTCCGCTTTGAAGCTGACCAGAAGCTTTCCCGCACTGCTCGTTGCCGCCGTGTTCGCCCTCGGCGCGGCCCAGAAGCCGCCGGCGGGGTCGGCAGCGGTGGCGATCCCGAAGATCGCGTTCGAGAAGTACACGCTTCCGAACGGTCTTCAGGTCATCCTCCACGTCGATCGGAAGCTCCCGATCGTCCACGTCAACCAGTGGTTCCACGTCGGTTCCAAGAACGAAAAGCTCGGCCGGACGGGGTTCGCTCACCTCTTCGAGCACATGATGTTCCAGGGGTCGAAGAACGCTTCCAAGGACTACTTCACGTACGCGGAGAAGGCGGGCGCGAACCTGCAGGAGGGGGGCGTCAACGGGACGACGAACACCGACCGGACGAATTACTTCGCGACCGTTCCCTCGGGGAACCTCGAGCAGGTCCTCTGGTTCGAGTCGGACCGGCTGGCGACTCTTCCCGAGGCGCTGACGAAGGAGAAGCTCGACAACCAGCGCGACGTCGTGAAGAACGAGCGGCGCCAGGGCCTCGAGAACACCCCGTACGGGCGGTGGTTCAAGCTCGTCACCGAGAACCTCCACCCGGCGTCGCACCCGTACTCCTGGACCGTGATCGGGAGCCACGAGGACCTGACCGCGGCGAGCCTGGACGACGTCAAGGAGTTCTTCCGCACCTACTACACGCCGAACAACCTCTCCCTCGTCATCGCGGGTGACTTCGACCCCGCGGAAGCGAAGCGCCTCGTCGAGAAGTACTTCGGCGGAATCCCGGCCGGGCCGCCCCTGGACCGTCCGACGCTCTGGATCCCGACTCTCGACCGCGAGCGGATCATCGAGGCGACCGACCGGGTCCCGCAGGACCGCGTCTACATGACGTGGCCGACGCCGCAGGCCTTCGGCCCCGGCGACGCGGAGCTCGACCTGACGTCCTTGATCCTGACCGACGGCCTCTCCTCGCGCCTGAACAAGGTCCTCGTCTACGACAAGGAGATCGCGACGGCGGTCCAGTCCTTCCAGAACTCGGCGGAGATCTCGGGCTGGTTCGCGGTCATCGCGACGGCGCGCCCCGGCGTCGCCGTGGAAAACCTCGAGAAGATCGTGACCGACGAGATCGCGCGGCTCGCGAAGACCGGCCCGACTGCGGCCGAGCTCGAGCGCGCCAAGACGAAGCAGCAGTACAACTTCGTCACCGGCCTCGAGCGGATCGGCGGCTTCGGCGGGAAGGCCGACCTCCTGAACCAGTACAACACCTTCCTCGGCGACCCGGACAAGTTCGAGGAAGACATCGCCCGCTATCAGAAGGTCACGACCGCGGACATCCAGAGAACGGTCGACCGCTGGCTGAACACGCGCAACCGGCTCCTCGTGCGGTTCCACCCCGAGAAGTCGACGCGCGGCCCCGAGGTCGCGCTCGACCGGTCGAAGGAGCCGGCGCTCGGCGCCGACCGCCCGTTCCGCGCCCCGGAGGTGAAGACGGCCAGGCTCGACAACGGGATGGAGATCTTCGTCGTCGAGCGGCCGGACCTTCCGAAGGTCGCGGTCGGCGTTGCGACGAAGACCGGCGCGGTCGCGGATCCGTCCGGCAAGGCCGGCGTCGCACACCTGACCGTCCAGACGATCGACATGGGGACGAAGACCCGCAAGGCGCTCCAGATCGAAGACGCTCTCGGAGACCTCGGCACCTCGCTCTTCGGCCAGGCGGGCCGGGAATCCTCCACGGTCGGCGTCGAAGTGCTGAAGCGCAACTTGAGCCCCGCTTTCGCGGTCCTGGCGGACGTCGTGCGCAACCCGACGTTCCCCGCGTCGGAGATCGACCGGGAGAAGAAGCGTCACTTGGACGCCCTGTCCCAGCAGTCGAAGAACGCGAACGCGGTCGCCGGCCGCGTGCGGTCGATGCTCGCGTTCGGCCCGGAACACCCCTACGGCCGGCCCGTTCAAGGCCTTCCCTCGACGGTCGAGAAGATCTCGCGGGAAGATCTCGTGGCGTTCCACGCGAGCCGCTGGAAGCCGGGCAGCTCGGCGCTCGTTTTCGCCGGAGACATCACCCTCGATGAAGCCGTCGCGCTCGCGCGCAGGGAGTTCGGCAGCTGGTCCGGGGGGGCGGCCCCCGCGGTCACCATACCGCCCCCGAGCCCGGCTCCGGCGGGGAAGATCTACCTCGTCGACCGACAGGATGCCGCGCAGACCGTCGTCTCTCAGTTCCTGCCGGCGCCCGCCCGCCAGACGCCGGACTACTACTCGCTGCGGCTCGCCGACTCAGTCTGGGGCGGCGGCGGCTTCGGCACGCGTTTGAACCTGAACCTGCGCGAGGACAAGGGCTACTCCTACGGAGTGTTCTCGAACCTCGCTCTCATGCGCGAGGGCGGCCTGTGGAACGCCGGCGGGGGAGTCCAGACCAACAAGACGAAGGAGTCCTTGGTCGAGTTCGACAAGGAGCTCAAGGGCTTCGCCGGGGGCAAGCCGATCTCGGAATCGGAGTTCGAGGACGCGAAGGTCAAGCGCGTCCGCGGCTACGCCCAGCAGTTCGAGTCGCTCATCCGCATCGCCCAGCAGGTCGCCGATCTGTGGGCGCTCGGCCTCACGATGGAAGAGCTCCAGCGCGAGAGCGACGAGACCGGGAAGGTGACCCTCGAGGCCGCTCGCGCGGCGGCGAAGAAGTACGCGATGCCGGAGCGGGCGACGGTCCTGCTCGTCGGCGACCGGTCCAAGATCGAAGCGGGCGTGCGTGAGGTGAAGTTGGGCGAGATCGTCCTGCTCGACGCCGAGGGCAAGCCCGTTACGAGATAGTTGTCAAGCCGAGCTGGGGACAGGTTTCAATCTGTCCCCCGTTTTTTCGCCGTGGGCCGGTTTACCGGCTCACGGCTTTTTCTTTTCCGACCTGTGCTTCGGGGAGGAGGCAAGGATCCTTCTGGTTGACCTTGATCCGCACCGGGTTCGAGAGCACCGGCTCGTGCCAGAACCCCGACTCGAGCGCGCGGTACCGGGCGATGACCTCGTACTCGCCCGCGGGGTTCGCGACAACCCATCCCGCGAGCCGCCACGCGAGGAGCTCTTCTTCGGTCGGTTTGTCGGGGACTCTCGCTCTCTCGGGCTCCGGAAGCGAGGTTCTCAGGCAGTCGTAAAAGGCGCGGATTCCTCCGATGCGCTGGTTTCGATCGCCGAGCACCCGGAGAGCAACGGGATCCCCGCCATCGCACACGATCGGAACGAGCTTGCGCTCCCGATCGCCCGCCTGGAACAAGCCGATGTCCACCGTCGGGGCGATGACCCCGCTCTCGCCGACGAGCGCAACCGGCTGAAGGGGGTACGCCCGCGGGTCTTCCTCGCCGTAAGGGGTCTTCAATCTGACGTCGAGCTGCAGGACGTCCAGGCTCGAGCACTCCGCGACCATGCCGGTCGCGTGCGGCTTACCCGCGGAATCGAGCACGGCGAGCGTGAGCGTCGGCGGTTCGACCTCGTAAGGGCCCCAGCGCGCCTTCTTCGGCGCTTCCGGGCGCGGCTGGAAGTCGGCGCTCACGGGCACCTGCGGTTCGCGTGCGGCCGGATCCTTTCCCAGGGAGGTCGCGAACAGGTCGTCGAACTGCGCTCGAAACAGGACTCCGTCGTCGGTCTCGCCGATCTCGTCCCCCTGCAGCCACTCGTAGAGCTTCGTCACGGACGCGATCAGGCGAACGGAGCGGGCATCCGCCGCGGCCACGATCTCGCGCCGCTTCGACCAGTAGTCCGCGTTGGCGATTCCGCCGAGGCCTTCGAAGGGCACCGCTTCGCCCGAACAGCCCGGAGTCTCGAAACGCTCGATCTCGATGTTCGCGATGCCCCGCGCCTTCTGGCCGGATGGGACGCGGATCCGGCCGCCGAAGACGAGGTTCTCGACGCCCGGAGCGACCGGCAGGCATCGGGCGACTCGAAACGTGTCCCGATCGGCTGTCGCGGACGTCGCGAGCTCGAGCGCGCCGGACCTCTTGGACTGCCGCGCGTCCGGCCGGGACCAGGTGACCTTGCCGGAGTCCGAGTTGGCCTCGTCTTCGGGCGCCTTCCAGCCGGAGACGTCCCGGTCGAACGAGCCGTTCGGCGCGAGCTGCGGGAGGGGTTCCTCGGTCGGAGCCGCGATCGTCAGGAGAGCCGAAAGAATCGCCGGGAAGAACACGCCGCCGCGATTCTAGCGAATCTGCTGTCATCCTGAGCCCTTCGCCCCTGGCTGTCATCCTGAGCGAAGCGAAGGACCCCCTGCGCTTCGACCAACGCCCTCCGCTCAGGACAGGCTCCGCGAAGGATCCCCTGCGTTTCGGGGGATTCCTCGTCGCTACGCTCCTCAGAATGACAGCGTAGAAGCGTCACTCCTCGGAAAGACTTCGAGGAACCTTCACAGCAGCCACGCATACCCTATCTTGACGAAGAGCGTCCGATTGGCCTGCTTGAGGTCGATTCGCTGGTCGCCCAGCCGAGTGTCCGAGTAGCCGAGGAAGAAGACGGTCTGGGGGTTGATCTTGTACGCGAGGAGGAGCTGCGAAAAGAGCTGCTGCGTCTCCGCGTCCACCTCGGCGACGTACAGGTCCGTCCGGCGCGAGATGTCGGTGTACTGGAGGATGACCCGCACGAACGTGCGGATGTCGAACTGGTAGATCACCCGGAGCTGGGACAGGTTGGCCGCGAAGAGCCGGCCGCCCTCGACGTCCAGGGTCTCGTACGTGTGGTCGATCTCGAGCTTCAGGTGCCTGCCCAGGTTCCATCGAACGCTCGGGATCAGCAGAACCCGGTCGCCCTCGCGCGTGTTCGCGAAGTCGACCTGGTCGCCGATGCCGGCGTCGATTCCGAAGTAGAAGTCGCCGACGGGACGAAACTCGAAGAAGAAGCTCAGGAATTTGTGGCCGCTGAACTGCGTCCCGTTGAAGAAGCGGTCGCGATAGCCGCCGCCGAAGAAGACGAAGGACTGCAGCGGACCGCCGAGGCCGAAGTACCCTTCGACCTCCTCCTCGAGCTCCTGGCCGCTCTGCTCCACGGTGCGGTCCCAGTTGCCCCCGGTGAAGAAACGGGAGTACCAGTCGTCCTTGTCTCCCCACCACGTGCGCTCGAAGCCGGCCTCGGGCCGCCAGTAGCCGACCTGCGGCATGAATCCGCTGTCGGCGCGGAACTCCTCGCCGACGTCGGCGTACTCCGCGAACCAGAACCAGTTGCGCGAGTTGTGGCGGTAGTCGACGTAGAAGGCGCGGTCGTCGAAAGAGCCCTCCGGCTGATCGAAGTCCGAGACGATCGACTGGGGGTACTTCGTCCGGGATCCCAGGAACTGCGCCTGGAAGGTATCGCGAGGCGTGAAGCGGAAGTACGCGTCGGCGCCGACGACGTGGTTCGAGTACTCGTCCCCGTCGCGCCCGGCGTACAGGGCGCCGACTGTCGACGACTTGCCGATGTCGAAGCGGTATCGAAGAACCCCCGCTGTGTTCTTCTCGTCGAGCGAGGTCAGCGACGAGCCCTCGCTCCCGGGGATGGTCAAGTTCGTGGTCCCGTCGCGGGAGACGAAGAGACCGAGGGCGCTCTTCCCCTCCTTTCCCGTCATCTTCAGCGCCCACTCCGGGTCGGCCACCGTCCGCGTATAGATGGCCGACAGAGGGGTCTGGAAGAAGTCCGCGCCTTCGAGGAAGAGCGGCCGTTTCTCCGGGAAGAAGAGCGCGAACTGGGTATTGACTTCGAGCTGGGCAACGTCGGCCTCGACCTGAGAGAAGTCGGGGTTGATCGCCGCGTTCAGCGTCAGGTTCGGCGTCATGCCCCAGCGCGCCGTCAGCCCGGGTTCGACGTCGATGTCGCCCTCCTCGAGGGGGCCGGAGGGGAAGTCGTCGCGCACGTCGTTGCGCTGCGCGGTCAGGGTCGGGTCGAGCTCGATGTTGCGGCCGGGCGTGATGCCTTCGAGCCCCGAGAGCTTCGATACCTGGCAGAGGTAGCAGTTGCGGTTGCGGTCCTGGCGTTGCGTCCGGTGGATGTACCGCTGGCTCCGCGGGTACACGCGGAGGAGGTCCATGCCCCACGTCCGTTCGCCGCTCGCGCGGGGGAAGCGAAGCGACGTGAAGGGGATCGCCATCTCGACGAAGTAGCCGGACGTCGTGATGCGCCCCGCCGCGTTCCAGAGCGCGTCCCACGTCTCGTCCTCGCCGCCGCCGACGTCGTTGATCGAGAGGTCCATCTGGACCCCGAGCGGGTTGACGAAGAACTCGAAACCCCGCCGCTCGTCGTTGAACGGGTCGAGCACGATCCCGACGAAGTCGTCGCTGAACGCCTTGTCGCGGTCCGAGAGGTGCGCCCGGATCTTTCCGGGCTCCGGGTCCTCCGCGTGAAACGCCACGTAGAGGTTGTCTCCGTCGAAGGCGACCTGCGCCCACGTCTTCGCTCGCGGGGGCAGGTTGTCACCCGGGAACGTCTCGTAGGCGAGCTCCCACTTCTCCGCTTTCGTCCACGTCCCCTCGTCCAGAACCGCGTCGACCTTGATCGGGCCGTCCGCCCTCGCCGCGCGGAAAACGCGCGCGGGTGCGGGCGGTGCCGGTTTCGCCGCCGGCGGCGGGACGACTCCGGTCGCGGGCGCGCCGGGAGTCCCGGGCGCGGAGGAAGGCGCCGCCGGCGCGGGCGCCGCCGGCGAGCCGCCCGTGGCCGGGGCGACGGGAGTGGGGCCGGGCGTCGGACCCGGCACCGGCTCCTGCCCGAAGACCGGGAGACCGAAGAGGAGCCCCAGGCAGAGAACCGGGACGAAGCTTCGATTTCGCACGCCCAAACCCTCCTGCTCGTAGAACGAACGGGAAAACGAAAGGTTTCGTACTTGGCCGGGGGTCCGGGGTTTTATCGGTCGAGGATCTCTTCGATGTAGGCGAGGGCGCGGGGGTCCCTGGTCTGGCCGAGCCAGAAGATGGCCTGCTTGCGAACCTCCGCGTTGCGGTTGGTGCGCGCGACCCGGATCAACTGCGGCACCGCCTCGTCCTGTGGCAGCTGCGACAGCGCGAAGACCGCTTTTTTCTTCACCTCTTCCTCGGGGTCGTCCTCGAGCGCGTTCTCGATCGCCTTCACGGCGCGATCGCCCGCCTTCTGCGCCAGCCAGAAGAGCGCCTGCCCGCGCACCTCGCCGTCCGGGTCGCTCTTCGCCATCGAGACGAGGAGGTCGAGGGCTTCCGCGACCGGGCTCTGGGAGAGCGCGAAAGTCCCGTCGCGTCGGAAGTCTTCGTCCGGGTCCTTCGGGACGACGTCGCGCAGGACCTCGAACCCGCGCCGCCCCCGCGAGTTTCCCGTCCAGAACGCGGCCTTCTTGCGGAGCTCGCGAGGCTGCCCGCGGGCGAGGAAGCTCTCGAGCAGCGCGTCCGCGGAGGGATGCGCGGTCAGGGCCACTGCGGCCAGAGCCGAGCCGGCGCCGTCCTCGCGGCGCGCGTCGTCCATCTCCCGAACGATCGATCCGAGGAGCGCGATCGACTCCTCGGGGCGCACGTCCGAGAGCCACGTGAAGGGGAGCCCTCCCGCGTCGAGGCCGCACTCGTCGTCGAACGCGCGGACCTTCCCGATCCGTCCGCTTTCGGAGCGCA
>DASRPJ010000245.1:0-5337 GCA_035646435.1 Thermoanaerobaculia bacterium
TGATGCTCGGCGCGATGCTCGCGTGCGCGGTGCTCGGCATCATCATCGAGCGGTTCGCGTACCGTCCGGTGCGTCGCGCGGCCAGACTCACCCTTCTCATCACGGCGATCGGCGTGTCGCTCTTTCTCGAGAACGGCGCCCAGCTCGTCTTCGGAGCCGACCCGAAGTTCTTCCCCTCCCTCGCGCCGCGGGCCGACTTCATCGTCGGCGGGGTCCGGCTCACGAGCGAGCAGCTCACCGTGATCGCGGTCTCGTTCCTCCTCATGATCCTCCTGCGCTTCTTCATCCTGAAGACCCGCACGGGCAAGGCCATGCGCGCCGTCTCCTTCAACCTCGACGCGGCGAAGCTCATGGGGATCTCCACGGACCGCATCATCGCGATCACCTTCGCGCTCGGATCGGCGCTCGCCGCCGCCGCGGGCGTGCTCATCGGCATGCAGATTCCGAAGATCGACCCGCTGATGGGGATCATCTACGGGTTGAAGGCATTCGTCGCCGCCGTGCTCGGCGGCATCGGCAATATCCCGGGCGCGGTGATCGGGGGCCTCCTGATCGGGACGTCCGAGGTGATGGTCGTCGGCTACCTCTCCTCGACGTTCCGCGACGCGATCGCGTTCGGGATCCTCATCCTCGTCCTGCTGCTCCGCCCGCAGGGGATCTTCGGCCGGGTCGAGAAGGAAAAGGTTTGAAGGGGCTCGTCCTCGCCGTCGTGTTCGTGGGGGCGCTGTTTCTCCTGAACGGCGTCCTCTCCGGGACGCTGATCGAAGGCCTCTCGATCTCCCCGTACTACCTGCAGATCCTCTCGCTCGCCGGCATCAACATCATCCTCGCGGTGAGCCTGAACCTGATCAACGGGGTCACGGGGCAGTTCTCCATCGGGCATGCCGGATTCATGGCGATCGGCGCATACGTGTCCGCCTTCATCACGCTGACGTTCGGGGAACGGCTGCGCGACGCGCTCGGCTTTCTTCCGGTGCCCGCGCAGAACGCCGTCATCCTTCTCGTGGTGCTCGCCGCCGGCGCGGTCTGTGCCGCCATCGCCGGGTTCTTCGTGGGGGTGCCGTCGCTGCGCCTGCGCGGCGACTACCTCGCGATCGTCACCCTCGGTTTCGGAGAGATCATTCGCGTCTTCATCCTGAACATCGACGCGGTCGGAGGCGCGCGCGGGCTCGGGGGAATCCCGCAGCTCGCGAACTTCTTCTGGATCTACCTCTTCGCCGCGGCGACGATCCTCGTCGTCTCGCGGATCGTCCGGTCGTCGTTCGGAAGGACCCTGATCGCGATCCGGGAGGACGAGATCGCGGCCGAGGCGATGGGGGTCAACACGACTCGCAGCAAAGTCATCTCCTTCGTCGTGTCCTCGGCGATGGCGGGCATCGCCGGCGGTCTCTTCGCCCATTACCTGATGTACCTGCACACGAACTCGTTCACTTTCATCCGGTCGTTCGAGATCATCATCATGGTCGTGATCGGCGGCCTCGGGTCCATCACGGGGTCGGTGCTGGGCGCCGTCCTCTTCATCGGGCTGACGGAAGGGCTGCGGGAGTTCGCCCAGTACCGGATGCTGCTGTTCTCGCTCCTTCTCGTCGTCATCATGATCGTGAGGCCTCAGGGGATCCTCGGGCACCGCGAGCTCAAGTCCTTTCTGTCGCGCCGCCGCAAAACCGATCCGGCGCCCCCGGCCATTTCCGGATAGGACGCCGTGAGCCTGCTCGATCTCCACGACGTCACGATGCGTTTCGGCGGACTCGTCGCGGTCAACCAGCTCGACCTGTCCGTGGCGCCCGGGCAGCTCTACGGCCTGATCGGCCCCAACGGCGCGGGCAAGACGACGGTGTTCAACGTCATCACCGGGGTCTACAAGCCGACGTCCGGCCGGATTTCCTTCGACGGCCACCCGATCGCGGGGGAGCGCTCCGGCCGGATCACCCGCCGCGGGATCGCCCGCACCTTTCAGAACATCCGGCTCTTCGGCGAGATGACGGTGCTCGAGAACGTCAAGGTGGCGTTCCACTGCCGCCAGTCCGCGGACCTTCCCGCGGCCGTCCTCCGTACCCCTACGCATCACTCCGAGGAAGCGCGCGTGGACCGGGAGAGCCGCGAGCTCCTGAAGATCTTTCACCTCGAGGCCTTCGCGGAAGAGAGGGCGAAGAACCTGCCCTACGGCAGCCAGAGGCGTCTCGAGATCGCGCGCGCGATGGCGACCACGCCGAGGCTCCTTCTTCTCGACGAGCCCGCGGCGGGGATGAACCCGCAGGAGGCGCACCAGCTCATGGACCTGATTCGCTGGGTCCGCGACCGGTTCGGGATGGGGATCCTGCTCGTCGAGCACAACATGAAGGTCGTCATGGGCGTCTGCGAGACCGTGCACGTCCTAGACTACGGCGCGACGATCGCGGTCGGCACGCCCGCGGAGATCCAGCGCGACCCGAAGGTGATCGAAGCGTACCTGGGGGGCGCGTGAGCACGGCGCCCCGCGGATCCCCGGAGCGCGTCCTGGAGGTCACCGACCTCTCCGTAACCTACGGCGCGATCCAGGCGCTCACGGGCATCTCGCTCCATCTCGACGAGGGCGAGATCGTGACGTTGATCGGCGCGAACGGGGCGGGAAAGTCGACGACGTTGCGGGCGATCATGGGCCTCGTTCCTCCCGCCGGGGGCGAGATCCTCTTTCACGGCCGGTCGACCGGGGACACCCCCACGTTCCAGCTCGTGCGCGAGGGCCTCATCCTCGTGCCGGAGGGGCGCGCGATCTTCGCCAACCTCTCGGTGCTCGAGAACCTCGAGATGGGGGCTTACTCGCGCCGGGACGGTGCGGGCATCGCGGAGGACTTCGACAAGGTCTACGCGATTTTCCCCCGCCTGAAGGAGCGCGCGAGGCAGACGGGAGGGACGCTCTCCGGCGGCGAGCAGCAGATGCTCGCGATCGGCCGCGCCCTGATGTCCCGCCCGAAGGTTCTCCTCTTGGACGAGCCGTCGCTCGGGCTCGCGCCGCTCCTCGTTCACACCATTTTCGAGGCAATCGAGGCGATCCACCGGCAGGGCACGCCGGTTCTCTTAGTCGAGCAGAACGCGAACGCGGCCCTGAAGCACTCGAACCGCGCCTACGTGCTGGAGACCGGGTGCGTCGCGCTCGAAGGGCCGTCCGCCGACGTCGCCGCGAACCCGAAGGTGAAAGAGGCGTACCTCGGGGAGTGAGACGAGCGGGTCTGCGAGAGCCGATGGCGGAGCGGGCCCGATGCGGGAGCGTCGATTCCGGAACCTTTCGCTCCTCCTTTTCGCGGTCGGACTGCCGCTCGAGATCTTCGGGTTCGCGCTGTCTTTCGGGGTGACGCTCGCCTATCTCACGTCGCACGGCTCCGCGGGGTTGAGTCCAATGGCCGAGCGCCTCCAGACACAGTGGTACGGGGGGCGGGCGCTCACCCTAGTCGCCGCGCTGCTCCTCGGCGCGAGCGTTTGGGCCAGCGTCGAAGCTCACCCGCGCTCGGGGCGGGCGGGGTGGTGGCTGATCCTGCCGCTCGCCGGCGCGGCGCTCGTCGCGCTCGACCTCCTGTTCCTGGGGGTTCTTCCGTAGCGCGGTCGAAGGCCCGTCCGCCGAGGTCGTCGCGAACCTGAAAGTAACCGCGTGAAGTTCCGGGAACCTCCACAACCGGGCGGTGTCCGAGGAGGCATGAGACACGCCGCCGCGGCCGCCATCGCATCGATCCTTTCCCTGACCGCCGCAATCGCCGAGTCCCGGCCCGAGCCTCCTCCCGTGTACGAAATGAAGCTCATCTTCGTCGGCGAAGCGCCCGTCGAGTCCCTCTTCGTGATCGGGAACAGCGGTTTCCGGACCGTCGAAGCGCTGAAGTCCTTCCTGTCGAGGCTCCCGGCGGGCGCGAGACTGACATGGAACCCGGGCTGCATCCGGTTCGGAGAGGAGCCGCTCCTCTCGTCCGAGCACGAAATGGAAGAATTCAAGCGCTTCTGTCTGGAACACGGGATCGACTTCGTGCTCATACCGTCGGGGTGATTTCCCTTCCCGAGCGAGGCGGACGCCGGCGAGTCAGTTAGGCTCCACGGCCGGAGTGAGCGAGCGACGTCTGTCCCTGGATCGAATCGCGGAGGCCGCGAGCGTCATCGATCCGGTCTTCCTCGACTCGCCACAGTTCCTCGCGGAGGCGCTCGGGCTCGACTTCCCCCTCGTCGTGAAGGTCGAGACGATGAACCCGATCCGGTCGTTCAAGGCGCGCGGAACGGAGTTCCTGACCTCGACCCTCGACGGTCCGATGCCGCTCGCGTGCGCGACCGCGGGCAACTTCGGGCAGGGCATGGCCTGGTCGGCCCGGAAGCGCGGGCTGGCGCTCACCGTGTACACCGCGGTCGACGCGAACCCGCTGAAGGTCGAGCGAATGCGGGCGCTCGGCGCCGACGTCCGTCCCGTCGGAAAGGACTTCGATGACGCCCATGCGGCGGCGCGCGACTTCGCGCTCGAGACCGGCGCGCGGCTCGTCGAGGACGGCCGCGACCGCGAAATCGCCGAGGGCGCGGGGACCATCGGGATGGAGCTCCTGCGGTGGTCGGAGCCGTTCCACTCGATCGTCGTTCCGCTCGGCGACGGCGCGCTCCTCGCGGGCATCGCGCGGTGGGTCAAGGCGCACTCCCCGGCGACTCGAATGATCGGCGTGTGCGCCAGCGGAGCTCCTTCCATGGAGAGGTCGCTCCGCACGGGCCGGCGCTGCGAGCTCTCGCGGACGGACACGATCGCCGACGGGATTGCGGTCCGCAGCCCTTTTGCGGAGGCGATCGAGGATCTGACGGGAGTCGTGGACGACGTTCTGCTCGTCGACGACGAGGCGATCGTCGGGGCGATCCGGCGCGCTCACGCGGACCTCGGTCTGGTGCTCGAGCCGGCCGGCGCCGCGGGGCTCGCGGCGGTGCTCGCCCACCGCGAGCGGTTCGGCGAGCAACTCGTCGCGACCGTCCTGACGGGCGGCAACGCGACCGATGAGCAGGTTCGGAAGTGGATCGCGTGAGTTTTTCTCTACGCAAAGCGACGCTGGAGGATCGTTCGCGGCTCGAGGAGCTGATCGCGCAATCCGCGAGAGGCCTCTCCCGCGGGGACTACTCCGCCGCCCAGATCGAGGCCGCGCTCGAAGGGGCGTTCGGAGTAGACAGCGAGCTCATCCGTGACGGCACGTATTTCGTCGCCGAGAGCGACGGCGAGATCGTGGGATGCGGAGGCTGGAGCCGCCGAAAGACGCTCTTTGGAGGGGACGCGCAGCCGGGCCGACGCTCCGAGCTCCTCGTCCCCGGACGCGATTCCGCCCGGATCCGGGCGTTCTTCGTTCACCCCGC